>JALWQU010000001.1 GCA_026982915.1 Candidatus Altimarinota bacterium
ATTTTTAAAAAAAGGGTTTCTTTTGAGTTATTAGATCGTATTGCTTATCATAAAAGTGATACTGATTTTGCTGAAACGATGACTCAGCAACAAAAAATCATGTACTCAATCTTGAAATTTTAGCGCTCTCTCAATTTCGCCGTTCAGGGTATATTTCTTGATTAGAAAATACTAAGGTATCGTTACAATATGAGTGTGAAATTTGGATAAAAAGAAAAATGAAGTTTTCATTATCGACATCCTGCTACATATCATTCTAATAATATAACATCACAAGCATGAAAAAAATCATCATAGGCCTCTTTACTATAATTGCCTCTGGATGCTCTATAAACAATGAAAACCCCCTAGGAAGCACTATTGAAGATAGTTATGTAAATGAAAGCCTCATTAAATTGAAACCAGGAGATGATAAAAGTAAGGAGAAGAGTACTAATCGGAATGTATCAATAGTTAATCATGATTCAACCTATGGAAAAGGGGAATATTTACAACCGAACACAAGGACCTCCTTTTTATTAAAAAATACATTAGTATTTAATTATAAAGCTAAAAAGGGAGAAAAAATTTTCATTACAGTCAACAATACATCTAAAAATTTCTTCTCTCTTTTAAAGATACTTGATGCTAATGGTGCCATAGTGGCGGCAGACAATGATGAAAATGAAGATTTTATTTCAAAAACAGAATACCAAGCAACTTATGAAGGCGACTATTTAATTGATATTACGCCTCTAAATTATTCTCATGATTTCAACAAAACAGGCACAATAAATATTTTTATACAGAACAATCTTGAGGAAGTGGTGGAAGATATACCTATCCACTCTTTAAAAAAAGGAAATTTCTATAAAATTAGCAAGCTGTATGAAAATGAATACAAAAAAGCTATTTATAAAACTAAAGGATACATCACTAAAATCAATAATTGCTTTTGCCCCAAGGGGGCTTATTGTAAGATATGTTCCCCTAGCGTAACCATCGCTGAAAATAAAAATGGAAAAAAATCTATAGCTACTTCCTTAGGCAAATTTTCTCCAAAAGATTTTACGCTCAATGAGAAATATAATTTTATGTTAATAGTTGAAAATAAAAGTTATACAGATGAACCTCAGAACTATTTTATAATCGATTCATTTGAGATAATAACAAAATAAGTAAATGTCGAAGATATTTCAGTCCTCTGTTTAGAAAAAATATAAATGAAATTTTTAAAAAAAATAGATCAATACCTAGCCTTAGGCGTGATAAAAATGATTCAGTTTTATCAACATACCATCTCTCCTGATCATTCAAATATGGGTAAATCAACACCTTTTGTCGGTTGTAAGTTCTACCCATCCTGCTCTCAATACGGTATTGAGACCCTCCAACAAAAAGGCCTCATAAGAGGTATTTGTCCCTTGATTTGGCGAATATTACGATGTCATCCTTGGCAGAAAGGCGGTCTTGATCTCCCAAAAAAATAACCCTCTCTCATGAATAACGCTCAATTTGTTTTCGAAAAAGCCACCTCTCAACCGGAGAAAGTAACGGAAATTCTGGTGAAAATGCACAAACAAGGCGAAACCGTAACGGAAATTCTTGATTTTATCGATGAGGCTCAGAAACGCATGGTTTCTGTCAAAATACCTCCAAACTCTGCCCTAGCAAGGAAAAAAATATTTGATGTTTGTGGTACCGGTGGCTCGGGTAAAACCAGAATAAACCTTTCAACCGCTTTAGCCATTCAGCTATCAGAAGACTTCACTATTGCCAAACATGGCAATAAAGCCTCTTCTGGTAAAGTTGGATCTTTTGATCTTATTGAAAAGGTAAACTTGACCCCATCCATTACGCCTCAAGACGTTTTACAAAATTTAAATGAGCATCATTTAGCCTTTATTTTTGCTCCAGCCTTTCATCCCGCTCTTAAGCCTTTAGCGGCTATTCGAAAAGCTATTCCACACCCAACTGTGTTTAATTATTTGGGGCCACTTCTGAATCCTGTCGAAAACCTGACAGCACAAATGACGGGCGTTTCCAGCATTGAGGTCGGTGATAAGCTAGCGGCGGTAGCAGCTGTCCTAAATCGGAATATACTCTTTGTTCACGATACTAAATTTGGTTTAGATGATGTTTCCATTGGTGGGGCTACTAAATTTTGGGCCGTAGGACTAGAAAAAAATAAAATCCATAGCGGTACCTTTTTCCCAGAAGATTATGGATTTAGCTCCGTATCTGACTTTTCGGCTATTACTGGCGGCGACATATCCGACAATGAAGCTTTATTTCAAGCCCTATTAAATGGTATTGCCCCGAAACCATATCTAGACTTTCTAGCGATTAATAAGCAAGTTGCGACAGAGTTCTTCAAGAGTTTCCGTTAAGTGCTGGATCCGTGGTAAACTTTAATCGAGAGGCCTACAACAAGTTGGAATCCTTTGAAGAAAAACTAATACGAGCGCTCATCGAATGTAATA
>JALWQU010000002.1 GCA_026982915.1 Candidatus Altimarinota bacterium
TGAGCGGATTCATATTATTAGTCTGCTTGGTGCTAAACCCAATCAGGTTAAAAAACTTTGCCTCAATAACTCTCCGCCTCAATTATCTTTCTGTTGATTTTTTCTCGGACAGTACTGCCTATCTCTTATGATAGTGGTGCTCCTCGAAATAGCTTTTGTTCTTTGCTAAATCGATATTTTGTACCTTCTCCCGACTTAGGGTTTACTCAATAGTGAACTCTGTGTAGGGAGAAGTTTCACTTTCTCTCTTTCTTTCAATTATTTAACCCGCAAGGAAAAAAATCATGAAAAAAACAAAAATTATAGATATACTTGAAAATTTTTTTGGCACAATTCTTGACGACTTGAAGTCAGGATCCGTAAAGTTTCAAAAAAAGAAAGGGATTTCAGAAATTTATGTTTTAGAAGCGAACGGAGTTCGCTTGGAAGTAAAAAGAGGGAGCTTTAATTGGCTTTCGCCTCATAGAGGCGGAGCCACTGAAAAAAGAAATATCGAAAAAATTTTAGTACCAAGCCTACAGGCTTGGATCGGAACAACCCGGGAGCATCATACACCAATGATGCTTCCACAACCTAAAAAAATAATCGTCCAACTAAACCTTTTCCAGAACAGAGTTGAATACTGCTTCATAATTTCAATCATAAAATTATGAGTAAAGCGCATCAATTTACACTTTTTTCACTCAAAATTTTAAAATTCTTGTCTCGAAAGAGATATTAGTCAGTTTTTTTAATTTTGAAGAAAAATGAATTCATCAGACTTTCCTTAAATTTTGGCTTTATTTTTTTATGAGAAAGGTTTAGATTTTATCCTGATGAAAATAGATTTTTTAAAAAAGCTTGTCGGCAAGATTCAACACGAGATACATTGTCCAAAATGTAAAAATACCTTTAAAGAAGGCGGTATTGAGGTGCAGTCTATGAATGATCAGCAATTAGAATTTGCGTCACACTGTCATATTTGTGGGGCTAATGTCAAAATCGTAGCGGATATCAATGTGGGGATGGCGAAAAATCTGCCAAAAACACAAAAGCAAGAATCACCATCGAGTGACAACTTTATTTCCCACAAAAAAATAGAGACTATTTCAAAGGGCTTGAAAAGTTTCAAGGGTGATAATCTTCAGGATCTTTTTCAATAAGGGCTATTTAAACATGAGAATATTGGGAATTTTGTTTCTGACGATCAGTAGCTTCGGCTTTTTTACGGGGTGCACGGAGTTTTTTAAAAAAACCTCTGATTCGGTTCAGCAAACCGCCAAAGAAACAACGGATAGTCTTAATACGGCTTATGAACAGGTTCAGCAAACAACAAAGGATGTTGGTACGGCTATAGGGGAAACCTATGATGATGTACAACAAAAAATAATAGTGATACAACAACAAATTACGGATACAAAGCGGGAGGTTGAGATTAAAGCCAAAGAGCTACAGGTGTTGGCGGAAAAATCAAAGAATACAGCGAGTGACAAAATTGATGAAATTCAAAAAAATCTGACAGAGGCACAGAAAGCTTATGATGAAGCTGTAAAGGCCCTAGAGAATCTCAATCAAACGGCTCAAATACTAAAGTCGAGTGTAACGCCGTAATAACCGTTGTTTTTTATGACATCAGATTTTTTATCACAACTTAATCCAGAACAGCGTCAAGCGGTGGAGCAGGTCTATGGGCCGGTATTGGTAATGGCGGGACCGGGAACCGGTAAAACACATATGCTTACGGCTCGTATTGCCCATATTTTACAATCAGGGGTGGGTTGTGAACCGGAGAATATGCTTTGCCTGACCTTTACCGAAAGTGCGGCGGTGGAAATGAGAAACCGTCTCCAGTCATGGATTGGGGCTACGGCTTACCGAATAAAAATCATGACATTTCATGGATTTTGTCAGTGGGTAATGGATCGGTATCCGTCTATATTTGAACCCAAAATGGGAATGGCGGAGGTCGCGGATGATCTGGCCAAGGCATTGGTCTACAGAACGGTTATAAAACAAAAAAAATGGGAACATTTTTCAAGTGTATGGGATGATTTCCAGCATAAAGGGGATGTTCTTGGGGCTATCGGGAACCTCAAAAGAGAACATATTTCCCCCGCAAAACTTCGAGATCTTATTCCCGCCGAAAAAGAACGAATGGAATCGGATCCAGATAATTTTTATAAGCGAAAATACAAAGACTTCGCGGTTGGGGACTGGAAACCATCCGCTAAAAAAAGACTAGAAGACCGTATTGCGAAGATGTACGAATTGGCGGACTTTTGGGAGGCGTATGAAGCCGAACTAAGAAAGCGTGGTTATTTCGATTTTGATGATATGATAAACTGGGTGGTTGATGAAATGGCGTCCAATGAAAACTTAAGGTTTGATCTGCAGGAGAAATTTCAGTGGATTTTAGTCGATGAGTATCAGGATACGAATGAGGCTCAAAACGCTATAATCTGGCAATTAACAGACGGCATTGAAGCGGCTAATATTTTTGCGGTTGGTGATGATGATCAGTCTATTTATCGGTTTCAGGGGGCGAGTAGTGCTAACCTAAAAGCCTTTAAAAATCGGTTCCCAGACCGAAAAGAAGTAATGCTTACGCATAATTATCGGTCACACCAAAATATACTTGATGTGGCTTATGCGAGTGTGTCATTAAATACCGGGCGATCTGAGGCTAAATCAGGACTTGTAGCGAGTAATCCCGCTATAAAAAAACAGTTTGATGCGGGGAAAGTCACACGAGCACATTTTACTTCACGGTATGGAGAGATTAATTTTTTAGCCAAGACAATCGGCCAACAAATTGAAAAAGGTACTTCCGCCCATGAAATAGCTATTTTAGTGCGTAATAATCGAGAAATTACCGAGCTATCACGAGAACTTCCAAAGTTTGGAATACCGGTTTCCGCCCAGATAGCGCTCAATATTTTTGAGAATGAGTCGGTGCGACTGTTAATTTTAATGCTGGAGATTTTTTCCGATCCAGCACACGATGAAAAATTTTTAGAGTTACTGCACGCGGATTTTTTAACCATTGATCCAGAGGCTTTATTGCAGCTTTCGCTGAAGCGGTATGCGGATAAAACTTCGCTTATAAGCCTTTTGCTTGATAAATCGGTTTCGGATACCGATGAAAATATCTATGCTTTTACACATTTTTTAGCCAGAGCACGAAAAAATTTCTTTCATTGTCGTCCAGCGGTATTAGCCGAGAAAATGCTTTATGAGTCAGGGATGGCCGATTTCCTAACCGAACAGAATCGGCTGGGGGATTGGCAGAATATTCGAAAATTTATTGATTGGATTCGAACGCAGAATCAAGAGTCTTTAAAGGGGTTGCTTGATCGTGTAGACCTGCATAAAGAATTACAGATCCCCATAAGACCGGATCCGTTGCCCGCGGATAAAAAATCGGTTCAGATCATGACCACGCATAAATCAAAGGGTTTAGAGTTTGAAATAGTTTTTATTCCCGGATTAGAAGATAAAAAATGGGGGAATACAAGGAGTTTTGGTGGTATTAAGCTGCCAAATTTATCACCGATCGAGGAGACAGATTTGAACGCCGATGACAAAGAACAGCGGAAAAAAGATGACAACGAAGAAGAGCGCCGTTTATTTTTCGTCGCGATTACAAGGGCGAAATATCAACTTTTTTGTACTTATTCAGAAACCGATTTCACCGGAAGAGCCAAGAATCCATCACAGTTTTGGCACGAGATGCCAGAATCAAAAATAATAGAGCTCGAAAGTGATGCTTTGGAAGATGATTTACAAGCGTTATTGCCGGTCTTTTTTCAACACCAAGAAAAAACACTTTCAAAGGAAGAGCGTTATATTTTAGCGCCTAAAACACAAAATTTTGTCTGGTCCGCCTCTAGTTTGCAGGCTTTCATAGATTGTCCTCGTCGGTTTCTTTACCAGTATTTATACAAATTTCCTCGTCGCCCAAACGCGAGTATGGCGTTGGGCGTAGCGCTTCATGAGGCGCTCGAAAGGTTTCTGAAACAAGCTCAGAAAAAACAGCATTTTGAGGATAAAGCGGTTTTGTTAGATTTATACGAAAAAGCGCTTAGAGGTCAGCCTATTAAACATCATGATTTTGATAAATGGTTCGAACACGGTACTAAAATTTTGACCACTTACTACGAACAAAAAATTCAGAACTTCGCATCACAGTATCCTTTTGGCTATGCTTTGGAGTACGATTTTGGACATTTTTTCCCCGAAGTATCGGGTATTCGTATGACCGGAAAAATGGATAAGGTTGTTTTTCTTGACGACAAAAAGTCAGAAGCGAAGATTATTGATTATAAATCAGGACGGCCTCGTGTGATTAAAGACGGATCGGCTTATTGGCGACAGCTTGTTTTTTATAGTCTTTTAGCGAGTCATGCCAAAGGTATAGACTGGAAAGTTGAATCTTGTGGCATTGAATTTTTAACCCCCGATGCCAAAGGGCGTATTGGTATAAAAGAAGTTCCTATTTCAAAAGAAGATCAACTAAAGGTTATTGAGGAGTTAAAAACAGCGGATAAACAGCTAAAAAATCTAGAATTCCCCTTAATTCCAAATCCAGAAGGGGATAGTGATATTGATTTTTGGCAAAACTTTGGGCGTTAAGGAAAAAATTGCCATTTTTTAGTGCCCCACTATGCTTTCGGAAAGTCCTATAAATTAATCTCTATTCATTATGAATCTTTTTAAAATTCCCGTTACGGTTTCAGAATCAATCATTATTAATAAACCTATTGGAGAGGTTTTTAGCTTTATCAGTGACTATAAAAATGAAACAAAATGGTCACCGTGGTTGATTATGGAACCAACGGCACGGATTGAACGATCACCAGAAACCAATAAGGTGGGGAGTTTTTCTTCTTGGGATGGTCAGTATATTGGGGCGGGAAAAACCGTGCAGACGAAGCTTGAAACGGATAAAACCATTTGCCGTGATTTGGAATTTTATCGGCCATGGAAATCAACGGCCACCATCACTTTTAATTTTGAAACGGTAAAGGGGGGAACAAAGGTTATCTGGACGATGAATACAACGCTACCGTTCTTTATGTTTTGGCAGAAAAAAACAATGGCGGCTTGGGTAGGTCTTGATTTCAAAAGAGGGCTTAGTATGTGTCAGGAATACCTTGAGACCGGTCGTGTTGAGTCTGAGGTGACCATTAACCGTATTGAAGATCATCAAGAGTTTGCTTATATCGGTCTAAAAACAACTTGTACTTTGTCCGAAGTTGGTCCGGCGATGGAAGCGGATGTTAAAAAGCTAGAAGCCTTTGTTGAAAAAGAAAAAATAAACACGATTGAACCTTCTTTCTCGATTTACCACGCCTATGATCCGGTCAAAAATAGCTGTACTTATACTTTTGGTTTGGCGGTAGAAAATCCTATGGCCGTACCAGAAGGTTTTGTCTCATCGGTTGTCAAAGGCGGACAGGCTCTTAATATTACCCATAAAGGGTCTTATCGAAACCTTGGAAATGCTTGGGCGACCGGTTTTCCTTATGCTAAATCTAAAAAAATAAAGATTAATCAAAAACTAGGCGCGATTGAAGTCTATAAAAATAACCCTAAAAATACAAAACCCGCTGACCTCGTAACAGAAATCTACTTACCCGTAAAATAACTTTTGTATGCAGTATTTTATTAAAACCCTTGGTTGTCAGATGAATCATTCTGATTCTGAGCGTATCGCCCAGGTTCTGGAGCAGTGTGGATTTATTTTAGCGCCTTCTATCGCAGAGGCTGATTTTTGTATCATTAATACCTGCTCGGTTCGCCAAAAATCAGAAGACAAGGCTTATGGGCTAATGACACAACATCGGAGGGATTTTCCAAAATCTAAAATAGCGGTTACGGGTTGTATGGTTCGACAGACGGGGGATCGTGATTCATCACGAGATCCATTATTACAACACGATATGATTGATCTGGTTTTTCGTATTGAGGATACCGCACGACTACCGAAACTACTAGAATCACATTTCCCACAACACGATTTTACAAAATTTGAAACCGCCTTTGGGAGTGGAACGATCGAAAACTATTTCAAGATTGTGCCTAAAGTCGAAAATAAAGCCCAGGTATTTGTGCCTATTATGCAGGGATGTGATAAGTTCTGTACTTATTGTATTGTGCCGTATACACGAGGACGAGAGATTTCGCGACCAATGGATGAAGTTTTGTCAGAATGTGAAACGCTCGTGGATCGTGGGGCCAAAGAAATAACGCTGCTGGGTCAAAATGTTAATTCTTATACGGATGGGGGGAATGCTGGAGCGAAACGCTGTTTTGCGGAGCTTTTATTGGCTATCGATGCTTTACACGAAAAAGGGTTATCGCGTATTCGTTTTATGTCCGCGCATCCACAAGATTTTACCGATGATGTAATTATGGCCCTCAGGAAAATGAAAACAGCCTGTCCGTATGTACATTTACCGGTTCAGCACGGAGCCGATACCATGTTGCGAAAAATGAATCGAAATTATGAGATCAGGGAATATGAGGATATTATTAAGCGTATTCGGAAGTCTATACCTGACTGTACAATAGCGACGGATATTATCGTGGGATTTCCGGGGGAAACTGATTCAGAGTTCAAAGAACTTTGTGCTTTTGCCAAACGAATGGCTTTTGATTTTTCTTTTACGGCTATTTTTTCACCCAGAAAAAATACACCAGCCGCTCGTATGAAATCAGAATTTATTGATATGGAGACGAAAAAAAAACGGTTCCATATTTTTGACGCGCTTATTAAGAAAATGGCTTTTAAGAAACGTCAACAATACGTCGGGAAGACCCTTGAGATTTTAGTGGAGTCTTCTGAAAAACAGCCAGATGGTTTATATCGTAATACGGGCCGTTCTCGTGAATTTTTTGAGACCTGGTTTGTGAGTGGTCGTTCGTATCAAGGGCGACTCGTTATGGTGGATATTACAGAGGCTAGTGGCTATGTGCTTACCGGGAAAGTAAAAGAAGGGGATTTACGTAAAGGATTGAAGGTTGTTTGAGTTCTTTTGGGTAGTGCCTAGAAACTTTCGACTACTTATTTCATCAGAACCAAAAAAACGACCGAAGTCGTTTTAATGGTAACCCATAAATATTCCCGAAATGTGGAACAAGATTGTAACTCGTTTTAGTTTCTTCTCCGAGCTCCAAAGAGCATCATCAAGAATCCGACAACCGCGATAACCATAAAGATTTCCGGTCCAGTGCTTGGCAGTAAAGGTGCCCCACTATGATATGTTTTATTTTCTCCATCGGCATTATCCGTATCAGCTAGTTCACCCGTAGCGACTTCTTCATCATTTGAAGTATCACTATTAGCAATTTTGTCTTGTTCTGATCGGTTTCGTATTTGTAGTATATAGTTTAGGAAACTATCGTCTTTACTGCTAGTATCTTCTACGACTTCTTTCTTGATTTGAGAATCAACACTTCGAGGATTTCTTACGTAGTATCCGTTGTTAAGTCGTTGTGCTTTTTTTAGATCGTCACCGGTGAGACCTGAGACATCAATCTTTCTGTTTCGTTGATCATCGGTTCCTTGGTACCGAAAATATCCAGGTCGAAATTCATATTCAGGGGCTTTTTGTGGTTCAAATATTTGATTTTCTTCTTCAAAGTTGAGACCGCCTTCATCCGTCATTCCATCTGCACTGCTATGAAGATCAGAGCCACCACTGGTGGCGACACATCCACTGGCGTCTTCATTTAATTCAAAGCCTCTATCACAAGTAATTCTACAGCTAGGGACCGTTCCAACTTTCCCGTTTAAAACAGAAGTGATTGGGCAGGTTTCGTAGAGTTCTTTATAAATACTGATAGCGCTCATAGAGCTAACCGTTGTAAGGCATAATCCATCACTAACGATACAAAAATCTGATGGATTCGTATTCCAGCTTCCGCCTGAGTAATAAGCTATAAAAAGTTTATCTCCATCCGTAGCGGTTACAGGAAGAATTATTTCTGCGGGGGTACTAAATGAGAAGGTTTCATTGGCAACCGAGAGTCCCCAAGCAAAAGCTGATACAACATTAATATTGTTGACAGATGTTCGATTGATATCATATTTATTAGGAAGCCGACTTCGCCGTGGGGCAGAAAATTGACCATCCCACCAAGTCACTCGCGCCGTACTATCACCCCAAGAACGGTTACTCGTAATAGTGGTTCCTCCAAAAATTCTTACTCGAGGAAATCCACCGCCAGTAGCACTACCAATCGTAAGCGTTCCGGCTCCTTCCATAGTAACCGTGCTTGATCCAGAAGTAGCACCTGGTTCTGACGGGGAAGCCACTCCCTGAAATAGAACACCTCCTGTGGCATAATGGTCATCATTGACATCCCCAGAAATAGTTTCGAGAGCGAAGGTGGTAGAAGTTACCATAACGGAAGCCAGTAGTGCGAATTTTGTAAATTGTTTCATTTTTGTGCGCTAGTTCAAAAAAAGTATTCAAAACAGATAATGATATTTTTTTATACATGTGCAAATTATTTATACATTTTAAAGTAGCGGATGGTTTCTGAATATTTTATTTATATACTTCCTTGGGATATTGTTTTTTAAAAAAAAGAGCCTGTATTTGGGTTACAGGCTCTTTTTCGTACACTTGATTCCAAAATTTATTTAGTCCTCACAACTTGCGTTAAAATTCGTATCACCTGAATCTTTTTTGTCGATCTTCATCATCGCTCGAAGATTAGCCCCCACTTTTTCAATTTGATGATCATTATAAGAAGCGCGAAGGGCTTTTAGTTTTTCACCGCCATTTTCCATAACACCCGTAAAGTCATCCGCAAATTTTCCCGATTTAATATCGGTCAAGATGGCTTTCATTCGTTCTTTGGTATCGGCGTTGATAACGCGTGGACCCGAAACATAACCTCCGTATTCAGCGGTTTCTGACACGGAATAGTTCATGGCCGCAATCCCACCTTCGTACATAAGGTCGACGATAAGTTTTAATTCATGCAGACACTCAAAGTAAGCTACTTCCGGTTGGTAGCCAGCTTCAACGAGCGTTTCAAAACCAGTTTTAACCAGTTCTTCGCAACCACCACAAAGGACAGCTTGTTCTCCAAAAAGATCGGTTTCCGTTTCTTCGGTAAAGGTTGTTTCGAGAATACCCGCTCGACCAGCACCGATCATTTTACAATAACCAAGCGAAAGATCTTTGGCATCACCAGAAGCGTCTTGTTCTACGGCAAAAAGAGCGGGAACCCCAAATCCTTGTGCATAGGTAGTTCGTACTCGGTGCCCTGGGCCTTTGGGGGCCACCATCCAAACATCAATATTGGTATTTGGTTTAATTCGATCAAACCGAATATTAAACCCATGAGCAAAAACAAGTGAATCCCCATCATTCAGATTTGGTTCAACAGAGGCTTCATAGATAGCTTTTTGAGCCGTGTCTGGTAGAAGCATCACAATAACATTCCCCCAAGTAGCCGCTTCAGCGGTTTCTTTGACGGTTAGGCCTGCTTTTTCCGCAGAAGCCCATGTTTTTGAACCTTTACGAAGACCAACCACAACATCACAACCAGATTCTTGTAGGTTGAGCGCGTGTGCGTGGCCTTGTGAACCGCATCCAAGGATAGCGATTTTTTTAGCTTTAATTTTTGATTCGTCGATATCGGCATCGTAGTACATTTTTGCCATAGTATTGGGGGTTAAAAAATTTTAGGAAAGTCTGATAAATTCAGCCGACCAAGAAATTATAGTATTTTTGATAAAATTTCAACGAATAAATTTTTTTTGATAATCCTTTATCAGAAAATATTTTGAGCTTAAATTTAACGATAAGACGAATT
>JALWQU010000003.1 GCA_026982915.1 Candidatus Altimarinota bacterium
ATTTAGCGTTAATTTCACCTTCCGCCGTCTTTATCTTCAAGGACGTAAGCGATTTAAAGAAGTGTCTTTTTTAGGAGTGCTTTTTGCTGGTGGACGCCTAGTCTTCGCTATTCTTTTAGTTTGGCTTGGCTGGTCAGTCTTTGGAGCAGTTTTTGCCATCACTTTAACTACTTTGACTAGCTTAATCTACGCTTATTACAAAACTCACCATAGTTTCATTCTTTCTCTCAAAGAAAAGATAGTTTTCAATAAAGAGCTAAAACAAGAACTTTTCTACGGTTTAATCATCTTTTCCGCCACTTCCGCCATCACTTTTTTATATACCTTCGACGTCTTATTCGTTAAACACTTCTTTTCACCAGAAAAAGCTGGTCTTTATAGTGGAATCGCTACTATCGCGCGCATCATCTTTTTCATCACTGGATCCATCTCTGGCGTCCTCTTGCCCTCAATCACTATTAAAAACACAGAACGAGAGAATAAAAAGACCCTTATCAAGAGTCTCGGACTCATTGCTATCATCGGTGGAGGAGTATTATTGACTTTTTGGTTGTTTTCTGGTATGGTGATCCATACTTTGATCGGTGCGAGATACAATGCAGGAATCGAATTATTGCCTCAACTAAGCCTAATGACTTATCTTGCTTCAGTAGTAAACATCCTTTTTATCTATCTTTTAGCTCTTCGTCGTAAAGTTCTCTTCATTCCGGCAATCATTGCTCCGGTCCTCGCCACAATCTTAACAATTATCAATCATCAAACCTTAAATCACATTATTCAAGATTTTGTCTTAACAAATGCTATTGTCCTCGTCATCCTCCTAATCATCATCAATCCGTTAAAAATTCTATGGAAAAAGTAATCTCCATTATCATCCCAGCATACAATGAACAAGAAAATGTATCTTTAGTCGCTAAAGCAATTAAAGATGTTTTTCAAAATATCCAAAACTACGATTACCGTATTCTTTTTGTTGATGATGGAAGCACGGATAACACCCTACAAAAAATAAAAGAACTTAGTGCTCAAGATAATCATATTTGTTATTTAGAATTTTCTCGCAACTTCGGTAAAGAGATTGCTACCACCGCGGGGATCCAACACTGCCAAGGAGATGCTTGTATCATGGTTGATGCTGACCTCCAACATCCCGTTGATCTTATTCCAAAATTTATTGCTAAATGGGAGAAGGGAGCAGACATCGTCACTGGTATTCGAGAGAAGAATAAAAATGAAGGTTGGATTAAAAAAGTTGGTTCTTATTTTTTCTACAAAATTATCAACGCTATTGGAGATGTCAAAGTTGTTCCTCGAGCGACTGATTTACATAAAAAAAAAAAAAAGGTCATTAAAGAATATAAACGCTTCACAGAAAAGGAACGTATGACGCGCGCGCTCATTGATTGGATGGGTTTCAAGCGGGACTACATTTATTTTAATGCTAATGAACGGGCGAATGGGGAAGCGAGCTACAGTAAATTTAAACTTTTAAAACTCGCTCTTAATTCCTTTGTTTCCTATAGTCTTTTCCCCTTGCGTTTAGCTGGTTATCTCGGATTTTTAATTATCTTTACCTTTGGTCCAGCAGGATTATTTATCCTCGTTGGTAAATACTTTTTAAATAACTCTTTTGCTTGGAGCTTCAGCGGTCCAGCGCAATTAGCAATTCTTCTCGCTTTTCTGATTGGTATCATTCTCGTCAGTCTTGGTCTCATCTCTTTCTACATCGCCGCAATCCATCGTGAAGTTTTAAATCGTCCTCTTTATGTTGTGCGTGAATCTAAATTTGATTAATATGAATATCCTCTGGTTCTCTTGGAAAGATATTGAGCATCCTTTAGCTGGGGGAGCAGAAGTTGTCACTGATCAAATTCTACAACGATTAGTTAGAGATGGTCATCAAGTCAAATTAATCACCGCTAATTTTCCAAAATCGAAACAATCTACAACTACCATTAATGGCTACGAGGTTATCCGCTTGGGTAATCGTTTTTCTGTTTATTGGCAAGCTTATAAATATTACAAAAAAAATCTTCAAGATTGGGCAGATATCACGATCGAAGAAATTAACACTATTCCATTTTTTACTAAATTTTATACACAAATTAAAAATTCAAAGTCTAAAAGTAAAAGTCAAAGGAAACATTTTTTGTTCTTTCATCAACTAGCACGTGAAATCTGGTTTTATGAAATGATTTTTCCTCTCAGTCTGATAGGCTATCTTTTAGAACCAATCTATCTTTATCTATTAAGCGACCAAAAAGTCATCACTGTTTCTAATAGCACTAAACTCGATCTTCAAAAATACCATTTTTCTTCAGATAACATTCAAATCATCTCCGAGGGCGTTCATCTCACTCCAATCGATCTAAATAGCGAAAAGTATCAAAAGCCAACCTTATTATCTCTTGGCACTGTGCGCAGTATGAAACGCACTCTTCATC
>JALWQU010000004.1 GCA_026982915.1 Candidatus Altimarinota bacterium
TTTGTGGCGCTTTTACAATTTTATAATTCTGCCACTGAACAGCCGGAATATCATTGTATTTTGTATGCGGGAAGTGAAAAAGTGAGGCGATTTCTTCGGTGGAAAGCAGCATTTTATGCTGTGGTCGCCATGACCGTCGAAATGACCGTAGAATAAAATTCTGAATCATCGATCTTTTAATATGATAGGTTGATGAATCAAAAGCGTTTAAACTTGGGGTTCCGTACTGAGAAAAGGCTGATAAAATATTGGCTAAATTTGTTTCGGCAGTTCGTTTTTCGGGGGAAGAGGTGACACAGCGAATAATGGTTTCGAAACCGTGTTTTTCCGACTTTTCCTCCATCATTTTCGTCAGCTCTTGTGACTCATTTTTTTCTTCTCCACCACTATCATTTGATTCATTTTCAGGGGCTCCACGAACCATGAGTTCAAAAAATTTCCCCAGCAAGGCAAAGGGGTTCCACCACGCAACAGTAGTTTTCCCCGAAGATAATTCTTTGGCAAAATTTCGTATTTTTTGTTGCCAGTTTGATTTTGCTGGACGAATCATAAACTGAATAGCCGCACTATTACCGCCCTCATCTGAAGCCTGTGAAAGCACATTGATTAGATTGTTGATTGGATCACTAGACTCAAACTGAGTATAGGTTTTAAAAGGGTAAAAGAAACTTTTACTCGCGACCAAATACCCTGTAGACTGATAAGTTTTGGGAAGGAAAATCTTGGGAGCCAGTACTTCTTCCACAACGGCCTCTGGATAAAAACTCGTGATTTTTTTCTCAATAAGATCCTGAATATCACGCGGACAACCTATAATAAATTTGATATAGCTATCGATGGCTACATATTCAAGCGAAAGAAAATCCTGATCGATAAAAAAAGATTTCACCGAGCTACTATAAATACCGTTAAGAGAAGCATAAAAGTTCTCCGCAATAGCCGTCACTTTTCGAACCTCAGAAGTCTGATCTCGATCTTTATCCATATCATCTTTGGAGTCTTTTTTGGGAATTCGAACCTCAAGGAAGGTGAAATTCATTGCTCGCTCCATTTCAAACTTACGCCGTATCCGCCAAACAACCAAAAAGAAAAAAGTGATTATTAACGCCCCTACTAATATTCCGAGTAAAATCTGCTCCAACATTTTTTTGATAATATTAAAAACAAAAACAGCATAACATTTTAAATCTAAAAAACAATTTCGTATAATCTAGTACTTGTCCAGTCTTTTATTCCCTCCATTCGTAGAAACACGCCATGGTGTGTTTTAGATATAACCAAAAAGGCCTCTGCAAAAATATAACAAAAAATCATGTACTCAATCTTGAAATTTTAGCACTCTCTCTATTTCGCCGTTCAGGGTATATTTCTTGATTAGAAAATACTGCGTCTATTGCTATTTTTTAGATAATTGCTAGACTCTAAGTCATGAAAATATCATGAATCTTTGAATTTGATGCGGGCCACAGAATCCCCAATCACCAGTCTCAGTATCGAAATCTTCACGGTCATCGTTATAAATTAGAAATAACGCTTGTCGGTAATATTCTCGAGGAAGAAGGCGCTAGTCACGAAGGAATGATTCTTGATTTTGGGGATATAAAACGACTCACTCAAACACTTGTTGACCAAATTGATCACAGCTTTTTTGTCTATAAAAAAGATACGCCTATGCTCAATTTTCTTCAGAAAGCCGACTCAAAGCATACCATTATTGACCAGATCCCAACCGTTGAAAATATCGGTAAATTTTGCTGGGAGCAGCTTTTACCACTCTTTCGAAAAACCTACAACGAAAGTCTCAAGCTAAGCACCTTAACCCTTTGGGAAACGCCAAACTGCTTTGTAACCCTTGAGGCTTAATGAAAATTTGCGAAATATTTCACGCCATTCAGGGGGAGGGGATCAATATCGGAAAACCTTCTATTTTTATACGCTTTTTTGGCTGCAATCTAGCCTGTACCTGGTGTGATACGCCTTATTCTTGGCAAAAAGACGCCGCTGACTTTGAAACCATGGACTTAAACACAATTATTACCAAGGTAGAATCTTTTCCGTGTTCGCATATTATTTTTACGGGTGGCGAACCAACACTTTTTCAGGATAATATAAAAACTATCACCGATACGCTTGGGGAAAACTACACCTTCGAACTCGAAACAAATGGCTCTATGCCGATAAAACATGACCTTTGGCAGACGATTAATATTTCACCAAAACTTGCCAACTCAGGCAACCATCCCTATCTCTAAAAAGTCTTAAGTTTTCCGGACAAAAAATCTAGCAAAGTAGTCTGGTTGGGAGATTTGGGGGATTTTCTGTGAACGATTTTTTGGGGAATAATAGTTCGAATAAAAATAAGAAAAGAGTGAGGATTGGCAGTCCTCGTATAGGTTT
>JALWQU010000005.1 GCA_026982915.1 Candidatus Altimarinota bacterium
GTTTTCATCGAAGCAAATCTGACACGAGTTTAATTATTTTTGCGAATTTACCTTTTTTCCCTACAATGACATACGAAATGAAAAAAAGTTTACAAGCCTTTACCCTCACATTAATAGCTATTCCCTTTGCCACACAAGCAACAGAATACCTGCGTTCACAGGAAGTCGCTACGGCTAATGATGGAAAAATAACCGAAACGACTATTTTAGCCGATGAAAAAGGCCTTGTTTTCCTTGAAATACTAAAAGGTTCATTTGTTCACTATAAAAAAGACAAACAACCTTTTTCTGGTGAGTTAATGCCACCAACCATCATTGATCTTCCGACAAAGCTCCCTCGATCACGTATGCGAGAAATTCTAACGGTAGAAATTTTATCCGATAATGTGGAAACAATTGCCTTTATTGATCGATACTCCGTAATGCATCCCAAAGAGTATCTGAGAGAAACGCTACAAAACCCTGATGGACTAACACATAGCAGTGGTATAAAATTCCTTACGAGAATTTATGATAAAGATAAAGTGGGTCTCCCTTCTCTTTGGAAGCTTATGACAAAAACAACGCGTAAAGGCGACAAAAAATACTGGCAAAAAGTTGGCGGACAATTAAATGAAACCGAAGAAAAAGAAACAAAAGTTTTTACCGCAACACTTTATAGCACGGGAATTTATGGGCTTTTTGACGAAGACCCACCTCCTTACTATAACGAGAACACACCACTCGAGGCAGTCGAACCCGTAGAAAAATCCCCTTTCCCCAGCGTCATACCAAAACCACCAAAAGAAGTCTCACCAACTAACGCTGAGGCAGAGACTGATACAATTGTAATCCCCGAACCTATAAATAATGCCGTTGAACAGGACTTTCAGTTTCCAGAGGATGATACAGCCCTACCACAAGTCCCATCAGTAGGAACCTCGGATATCCCTGACACACGTATTATTCCGGCCATTGAGCCTTTGGGCACCACAAAACCCACAAATACTATACCCCTCCCAACGCCCAAAATAGAATCTGAACTTCGTGCTTCAGCACCCATAGAAAATACTTTTTTAGCGATAAAGGACACGGATAGTAACGAACCACGATTGCCAACGGCGGGGCCTGACAGCCTAAGGAGTAGCTCATCACAATTTCCGATAGTTTTACTCCTGGCTTTTGGGATGTTGGGGCTGAGTTTTTATTTTGGGCTCAAGAAGCAGTATTAATAACGACCAATAAGAGACTATCGAAGTGTTAATTTTCCCTTTCAATTATATTCACTTTTTTTCTTCAATTAGCTTACAGATTTCATTGTAAAAAATTTCTACAGATTCGGTTCGAAGTTTTCTTTCCAACAAGGTTGTTGAGATATCATACTCCAGGCCATCTCGATCTCTTACTAATTCAGATAAGGATTTTTGAAATATTACTGAATAGTTATAATTGTTTAAGATTTTTGGGATTTTCACCAAGTGTATAGTCCCTTTATTGGGGAGGGGCTTTGATTATCTTGTCCTGAAATTTGAGTCGTAAAATGGGTAGAACGCTGATCATCCAGAAGGGTAAACGTTCCTGGGGATCCGTATTCTTGCCGCAAAATTAATGATTTTATTTGATTCATCAATATCTTTATAAGCAGTTCGCCTTTTTTATTCGCATTTAGAGTACCTCCCACTGCTAATTCATCTCTTATTATATTTTCTAAAAAATAAGTAATAAAATTTTTCATAAATATCCCATTTTCTTTTTTTATTTTTTCAGGGTTAAAATGATTTATACTTTGGATATATTTTTTTACCTCTTTTATAAAATATTTTTTTGCCTCAGGGGTTATAGGCAGATCTTCAATGTTGCTCAAGAAGAAATTAAATAAAATTTCATTTTGTATTACCATGGTATTTTTTATTCCAGGTTCTGTACGATGAATTCCAACAAATTCCACATGACTTGAATAGCCAGGATGATCATGATGTGGTATTAAATAGGGACTATTATGCTTTTTTGATAGGCCTTGCCCATCACAAATTTCAAAGGGCTCTCCTTCTTTAGTAACAACACCTTTTACATCTGTTACATTATAAAATGAGACAGAAAGAAATGCATGTAAAGCGTGCCTTAACCCTTTATCAAAAATAGCTATTGTACCAATACTATAGTCAATAAAAGCATCCTCAATCTTTACACAAGGGATACACAATTCTGTTGGTTTATTAAATTCAATTCGTAGTCCTTGGTTTTCATATTTGGTTTCAAAAGGTAGAATTGTAGCACTTTCCCCAAAAATATTTATAAGCTTTTCACGTCAGTACTGTCCGAGAAAAAATCAACAGAAAGATAATTGAGGCGGAGAGTTATTGAGGCAAAGTTTTTTAACCTGATTGGGTTTAGCACCAAGC
>JALWQU010000006.1 GCA_026982915.1 Candidatus Altimarinota bacterium
GGCAAAGATCATTTCGTCCAATACCTTCATATTTTTTTCCGAGTTTTTCAGCCACAACCGATCCCCCAGGCGTATCTGATTCAAAAACAGTGACCTTTGAGGTCGTCGTATTGGTGGCTTGTAGATTATTTAGTTGATCTTCATTGGTCTGGGCGTTGTCATAAAGGTTTTCCTTGAACTCTAGATCCGGGGCGAATTCAACCCGGAAAAGATTGGAAACCGCCGTGTGTCGAATATCTTGGAGTAAGGCCGAGAACATTCGAAATCCCTGCGCTTTGTATTCCATAATAGGATCTTTTTGAGCGTATCCAGAAAGGGCTACACGATCACGAAGATTAGACATTTCATCGATATGATCGAGCCACTGTTCATCAATGGAACGGAGGAGTATTTGTCGGGCGATATTTGTGACTTCGGTTTCCGGTAGGGCTTCTTTTTTCTTGTCCCAAGCCGCCAAGAGATAGTTCTGAATATTTTCGACAAGATCATCACGGTGGTGAAAAGATTCAATCTCTGTCAGTGTAATAGCTTCTGTTTCGGGTACATGCACCTGATTAACCGTTTCAAAAATTTCTTTGGCGTCCCATGAGGTATCAAACTCAGGCGTTGGCGCATTGCTTTCCACGATTTGAGCCGCTAGTTTTTTGATAATTTCCTCAATAGTGTCTTCTAGGTTATCCGCTTTCAAAAGGTTTTGTCGTCGAGCATAGATTTTTTCTCGATGAATATTCATCACATCATCGTATTGAACCACGTGTTTTCGTGAATCAAAATGAAAACCTTCAATTTTTTTCTGCGCGTTTTCTACCGAATTGGAGATCATTTTATTCTCAATGGCTTCGTCTTCTGGTAATCCCAGTCGCTCCATGACAGCCGCCATTTTTTCACCGCCAAATCGTTTCATGAGATCATCGGTCATCGCGACATAAAACTGTGAAAATCCAGGATCACCCTGCCTTCCCGCTCGCCCTCGAAGCTGATTGTCAATTCGTCGTGATTCATGGCGCTCGGTTCCGAGAATAGCCAGTCCACCAACTTCTCGAACGCCTTCACCAAGCTTGATATCGGTTCCTCGTCCTGCCATATTGGTAGCGATCGTAACCGCGCCTTTTTGTCCCGCAAGACTCACGATTTCAGCTTCTCGTTCGTGTTGTTTGGCGTTGAGGACTTCGTGTTTAATCCCTGTATTTTTGAGTAATTGTGAAAGGGCTTCTGATTTATCAATATTAACCGTTCCGATCAAGACCGGTTGTCCTTGCTCGTGTAGACGAGCGACTTCTTTGGCAAGCGCTATGAATTTACCGCGTTCGTTCTTAAAAATTTTATCGGAAAGATCGACTCGCTGGATAGGGGTATTAGTCGGGATTACGATCGTGTCGAGTTTATAAATTTTAGCAAACTCCTCCGCTTCCGTTTCCGCGGTTCCGGTCATACCGGCTAGTTTTTCATAAAGTCGGAAATAATTCTGAAAGGTAATCGTCGCGAGTGTTTTAGATTCTCGTTGAATGGTAACGCCTTCTTTAGCTTCTAGGGCTTGATGTAATCCATCAGAAAATCGCCGTCCCGCCATAAGCCGTCCGGTAAATTCATCGACAATGATAACCTTGTCATCACGCACAACATAGTCTTGATCACGAATCATAGCGATATGTGCCTTGAGGGCATTTTCTACATGATGAACTTCGTCAAATCCCGATTCCGTAAAAATATTCCCGACACCGAGTAGGGATTCAATTTTGGCAATACCCGATTCAGAAAGCGTCACTTGCTTGGTCTTGAGGTCAATATTGTAGTGTTCGTTTTCCTTTAATTGCGGTATAAATTGGCTGTATTGGTCGTATTTATCAACTGATTCATCCGCTGGAGCCGAAATAATGAGTGGCGTTCTGGCTTCATCAATAAGGATCGAATCGACTTCATCGACAATCGCGTAGTAGCGTTCTCGTTGCACTTGTCTTTCCAGACTTTGGGCCATATTGTCTCGCAGATAATCAAACCCGAACTCATTATTGGTTCCATAGGTAATATCGCAATTATAGGCTTCTTTTCGTTCTTCGTGTGTTTTTCCGTGGACAATAACCCCGACAGAAAGCCCACAAAATTCGTACAGTGGATTCATCCATTCGGCATCTCGTTGTGCGAGGTAATCATTTACCGTCACGACATGGACGCCTCTGCCCGTGAGCGCGTTCAGGATTACGGGCAGGGTGCAGACAAGGGTCTTTCCTTCCCCCGTCTTCATTTCGTTGATATTGCCTTCATTCAGGATCATGCCTCCCACAAGTTGAACATCATAGGGGATCATTTTCCACTCTTCCATCTTGTCTCGAACAGGAAAAGATTTACCGGTAATCCGTCGAGCCGCATTTTTTATGCCGGCGAAGACCTCAATGAGTTTTTCGTCTACTTTCTCCGGATTTTCATTGATAAGCGGGAGTTTCTTTGAGAATTTCTTGATAACTTTTTCGTTATGAGAGCCAAAAGCTTGTCGATAAAAGATTGGAGCATGTTTCTTTGATATTATTGAATCGTGGCAACTTTAGTGAAAAAAAATATAGGGAAAAGGAAAAAGCATAAAAACTTGCCTTTCGAAACCTTTACTCTAAAATCGCGAGGAATTTATTAACCTTTTTATAAAATGGCAATTACGGCACAACAAGTAAAAGAACTGCGAGACCGAACGGGTGTCGCTATGATGGCTTGCAAAAAAGCTCTCGAAGAATCCAATGGTGATATTGATGGCGCGATCGAAGTTCTTCGGAAACGAGGCGCTTCAAAAGCCGCGGACAAAGCTGACCGATCGACTTCAGAAGGTCGTGTAGCGGTTGACGGACGAGCAATTGTGAAAGTTCTTTGTGAAACCGATTTTGTCGGGAAAAATGACAAATTTGTGGCTTTTGTGGCGGATATTGCGGCGAAAACAAATGAAGGCAATGTTGAAGCGGGTACATCCTTTTTTGAATCAGCTAAAACGGACAAGATGCAAGAAGTAGGAGAAAATCTTGTATTAGGGGATATTCAACTGATTGAAGGTGGCGACACGGTAGCGGGTTACATTCATACCAATGGAAAAATCGGGGTATTGGTGGCGCTTGAAGGCGGAACAGAAGATCAAGCAAAAGACCTCGCGATGCACGCGGCGGCGATGGATCCACTTTGTGCGAATCCAGAAGATGTTGATGGGGATCTCATCGAAAAAGAAAAAGAAATCGCGCGTGAACAATTGGCAAATGAAGGAAAACCAGAAAATATTATTGAAAAAATTATTGAGGGGAAAATTAAAAAGTTCTGTGCGGATCGAGCGCTTACTTCTCAGGCTTTTGTGAAGGATCCGTCGATGACGGTTGCGGAATATCTTGGGGACGCGAAGCTCGTTAAATTTATACGAATAGCGGTTTAAGAACGGTTAACTATTACAAGGTCATAAATATAAAAAAACTCCCAATTAGGGAGTTTTTTTGTGGAGTAGAAGGTCTTGTATTTCTAACATTCCTGCCTAGACTGATTACTACATGAAGAAGTCAGAAGCCGCGTTTACGCTTGCCCGAATTGTCAGTGATTTTTTGGCGATTATGGGCGCGCTTGTGGTGGCGTATTACACACGAATGGTCTGGTTTGAGCCGACTATCTTGGGGCAAAAAATAATCCTGTTCCCCCCTCCAGAAACACTTTATCCTTTTGCCTCTTTTGAGTCTTTTATTGCGAAATTTACGATAGGAATGGTGGGGCTTTTGGCGCTCAATGGACGGTATCGCTTTGGGGTTGATGAAAAATTGTGGGGAGAGATAAAGAGTATTACCTGGATTATTTCGGTTGGAATGGCTTTGCTCGTGGTTTATTTTTTCTTTGATCAGTTTCCCTTCTTCTCCCGACTGATTTTTGGGCTTTCTTGGGGGCTGATTATTTTATTCGTTCTTTTTGGACGGTTAGTGCTTCGTTTTATTCGCCATAAGTTTCGCCAAAAAGGGTTCGGACAGAAGAGCGTTCTTATTCTTGGTTCGGGGGTTATGGCAAAGGAGGTGATAACCGCTTTTTCCAGGTCACCACTTTATAATATCATTGGGGTTTTAACCGAAAAAAAAGAAGCGAGGATTACGAAGCACGGGCACCTTGTATTGGGCTCGATGGCGGATTTTGAGTCCGTGTTAAAAAAGTATAAACCCGAAGAGGTTTGTTTGGCGCAGGCATCTTCTAGTAAAAAAATAACGGCGAAACTTGTGCAAATTACCCAAACACATCACGGAACTTTTCAGTTTGTGCCGGATGAATTGGGGATGGATATGGCCGCGGTGGAAGTTTCAGGCATAGGCCCATATCCATTGATCACCTTTCAGAATACCCGGATAAAGGGTTGGGGATTAGTATTAAAAACTATTTTTGACTATATTGGGGCGTTTTTTATGACGCTATTGTTGTCGCCGATTTTTATGCTCCTCAGTATTATTATTAAGGTTTCAGATTTTAAGTCACCAGTTTTTTATAGGTCTATGCGAATCGGGAAAAAGGGGCGGATTTTCCCTTGTTTTAAATTTCGCACCATGGTGCCAGATGCAGAAATTCAAAAGAAAAACTTATTAGCGAAAAATGAACGAGAAGGTGCGGTTCTTTTTAAGATGAAGGATGATCCACGGGTAACGACTATTGGGAAGTTCTTGCGAAAATACTCCCTCGATGAACTGCCACAGATTTTCAATATTCTTCGGGGGGAAATGAGTCTTATCGGTCCACGACCACATCTTCCAGAGGAGGTCGCTAAGTATAAAACAGAGGATTTGCAGATCTTGATGATCAAGCCCGGTATGTCGGGTTTTTCACAGGTAAACGGTCACTCGACGCTTAGTTTTGAAGCGGAGATGAAGTATGAAATTTTTTATATGAAAAAGTGGTCTATTTGGCTTGATGGGCTTATTTTTATGAAAAGTATTTGGATTTTTTTACGAGGCGGGAATCAGTAAGTTTTTTGAGGGTTTTACTTGACCATTAATGATATTTTAATATATCCATGATAACTTTATCTGGATTTTTTTTGGAAATATTATATTATTTACCAAAATCCGTGAAGTGGCTCTTTGACACTTCGGGAACAAAAAAGTCTTTAGAATCTAAACCGTTCTAAAGCGGGAAAACCCTATTAAAGGTAAAAAAATAAAGGTGGTGGAGTCGACCAGACTCGAACTGGCAACCACTCGGGTTTCAAGCGAGTGCTCTAACCATTGAGCTACGACCCCGACCCCACCGAAAAAAAGAATAATGAGTGAGGTATAGAGTGAAATAGTATAATTTAATCTGACCTTAAGGTTGAATTAAAATAGATTTACAAAAAAAGCCAACCATTGGTAAGCTTTGTTTGTGAAACCCGAGTGTTCCTCTTGAGTTGTAACTCAAAGAGCATTCGCTATTTACTGCAATTCTATCTAAAAAATAACCATCTGTCAAAATAAAAACTCACGGTGATTTTGGTGAGAAAACTTTTCAAAACCATCTTTATGACTAAAGTGCATGATAAAAATGCAGTATTATCAATCAAAAATTCAAGTTTCGAGACAAAATAAATCTCAGAATAAAAAACGAATTATTGAATTTATAAGGAATACAAAAAAGTGTCGATGTGGTGCTCTAAGACGACCTATTTTTTTAGAAAAATTCATTGAGGCAAATCAAACACGAAACGCTGATAGAATGGCAACATTTTTTGTGGCTCTTGATATCCTGAAAAAATCAAAAACAGCCGAATCTATCGTCAAAAAAGGCTTCCGTTGTTTTAAGATTTTAGGAAAGGACAAAAATAATCAGTTTATAGAAATTCATTTACGAGAAGAAGTAACCGCAAAAAATCGAAAATTATATTTCATTTCAAGTTACCCCATAAAAAAAGCCCCCTCTCATGACAATTAGAGAGCAGACCTTAGAATCCTTTTGGTCTTTTGGGAAATTTACCAGACATCTGCCGAAGGCAGACCGAACCCAAAATTCGGACTTGGATGTGGTTTCATTTTACTCGTAAAGATAGGATTGTCAAAAATAAATACTCAAATTCACGGTGATTCTGTGTGATGTTTTTGATAAAGATCATCATCTAAATTAAAAGATGAAATTAGAATACTCCTTCTTATTCCCCCTTGATAAAGGGAGCTAGGGGGATTTAAAAACATCCCACGGACTCATCCTGAGTTCCGAAAAACCTTTTCTAAAGGGTTTTCCCTTGAAGAAAAGTTTCTTAATCTGCTCTAAGTTCGCTGTTACGGCGATGAGGGGCATACAATAGGAGTATGAAAAATGTTATTTTTTAACAATTTTCTGGGCAATAGCCCCGCCTGGTTCAAGGGCGTAATCTTGGCATTTTTGGCTATTTCTTGGCCGTTGGTTCAACTCAGTACCACCATTGCGGGTTGGGCATTCATCGGAATGTTCATCCTCACTTTGGCGATGGCGCTAAAATGTTATCCGCTGCAAAGCGGTGGCATTTTAGCAGTGGCTATTTTAGGATTGGGTTTGACCAGTCCTGAAATGGTGTGGTCTGAGGTGCAAAATAATCTCGGGGTAATTTTATTGCTGATCTTTATGGTCAGTTTCATCTACTTCGAGAAGCCACTTCTTGTTTTTCTCTTTGGCAAAATCTTGCTGAAGGTAAAAAACAAAGTGGCACTCAGCCTCATGTTTTCAGTTTCTGCCGCATTTCTTTCGGCATTCTTGGATGCCCTCACGGTTACCGCAGTTCTTATTGCGGTTTTCTTGGCTCTTTACGGAGTCTATGAAAAAGTCCATTCCTCACAAGGAACGGACTTCAACCGTGACGGACAGGAAGACCGTCAGGAAATGAGTGGTGATATGCTGGAAGAATTTCGTGCATTTATCAGATCTCTGGTCATGCACGGAGCAGTCGGCACTGCCCTAGGTGGTGTCACAACTCTCGTCGGCGAACCACAAAACCTCCTCATTGGGGAGAAAATGGGGTGGCACTTTGCGGAGTTTGCTTTGCAGATGTCTCACGTCACTATTCCTGCCGTTTTGGCAGGTCTCACCGTGGTAGTTCTAACAGAATTGACTGGCTGGTTTGGATACGGAGCCAAGCTTCAGCAACCAGTTCGGTCTATTTTGGAAGGCTACTTTGAAGAAGAGAATCAAAAAAGAACCAAAAACGATAACTACGCCCTCGGTATTCAGGGTATTGCTGCGATTCTTTTGATCATTTCCTTGGCTCTGCATCTTATGGAGCCAGGAATGATTGGGTTGATTTTACTCGTTGGGGTTACCGCCTTCACGGGTATTACTGAAGAGGGGCGAATTGGGAAGGCCTTTGAAGAGTCTTTGCCATTTGTATCTCTTCTAATGATATTTTTCGTTGTTGTTGCCATGATTCACGATCAGCATTTATTTCACCCAATTATTCATTTGGTTTTACAATTACCAGTTGAGGAACAGGGGAGAGCATTTTTCCTTGTAAATGGGTTATTGTCGGCTATCAGCGATAATGTGTTCGTCGCAACTATCTATATCAACGAGGCGAAAGCCGCTTTTGTTGCAGGACAGATTTCACGAGAACATTTTGAGGCGATTGCAGTTGCTATCAACACAGGGACTAACCTCCCTAGTGTTGCCACGCCGAATGGGCAGGCGGCGTTCCTTTTCCTCTTAACCTCGGCTTTGGCGCCAGCTATTCGCCTGGATTATATGCGGATAGTGTGGATGGCTCTGCCATACACCATTGTCCTCACATCTATTGGGTGGTATTGTAACTAATACTGCTCACCCCCCCCCTGTTCCCGAAGTATCAACCGTGAGTAACTTGGAGGAAATTCCTCACAATTGCTTCGGGAACTAAGACCTTTGTATTGCGCAACGCAATCGAGGGTCTTTTAACTTGTCTAAATCCCCCAAACCCCCTTTGTCAAGGGGGCTTCATGGAATGTTTTTTATAAAAAAACCCCAAGTAGTCTTGGGGTTCTAGGTGTAGGATGATTCTATCACGAGATTGGCTTATCAACCACGATAATTTTATCTCAGAATATTGCCTTTGTCAAAAATATAAATACTCCATTGTCATTCTGAATGAAGGTATTCCGAAGGTTAAAACACAAATGAAGAATCTCCCGTACTGAGGTTTGATTTCGTTTTTTATCAACCTTTGAAAACGAGAGATCCTTCGCCTATTTTACCTTTTCGTACGATCGCTCAGGATGACAGAAGCTTTTTTGTCTGAAGGAAAAAGGGAATGTTTTTTATAAGAAACAAACTTTTGACATTGCCACCAATAGCGAATATAATGCATATGTATTACGCTTGAAGTTTATCCTCAACGCAATATAACTTCCATAATGAAAGCTTGCGAATGCGAGCTTTTTTTATAGTATATGTCCGCCTCTTGAGGCAGCTAGCTCGCTGGTGGCGGTTTGGTTTTGGGGATGAATCAAGTAATATAATGGAAGTTATGTTGTGTTTATACCTCATCGCCTCCGCTACTAGCTTTTAGTTTGGGTAAAATCCCTCAAGCATCCATTGTCATTCTGAATGAAGGTATTCCGAAAGTTAAAACACAAATGAAGAATCTCCCGTACTGGGGTTTGGTGTCATTTTTTATCAACTTTTGAAAACGAGAGATCCTTCGCCTATCTTACCTTTTCGTACGATCGCTCAGGATGACAGAAGCTTTTTTGTGATACGGAAAAAGGACTATTTTTATGAAAAAACCCCAAGAATCTTGGGGTTCTAGGTACAGATAGTTCTGTAGCAAGATCGGCTTGTCAGCCATGCCAATTTTATCTTAAGGAATTGATTTTTTCAAAAAATTCAGATTACCATAAATCTTTATATCCACTTTGGAGTCCGCCCCTTGTAAACCAAGCTATAGAAATGTTTTTGCTGATTTCCAGTTTGCCGAATGACTAACTCAATACAGTCTCCATCCACTACGGCTTGAGTACCCCAAAACTTATGTTCGTTACACCCTTTTTGTTTAATTTTATATGATTGATAATAAGGCATTTTTTCAAATATTTTCGTAACAAGATGTAAGTTTCTGACACGATAATAAGATTGTTTTAGTGTTCTATCTTTCTTATTTACTAAATGTTCCCACCCTATACGAGTGAACAAAATATCTTCATTTAGGCTCTTGCAAAAAACGGTTTTAGGAAAGGAAAAATAAATTCCACGAGCCTTCTTTATTTCTTTTTTATAATCAATCGCCATCTTCCGAAAATAAAAAAATGCCCTTGTCTCGCCACGCCTCTTTGCAGGCTGTCAGGGCTGTATGAATACAGTTCCCTTCAAGGACAAGAATATACTACAAAAAGACTCGATTGAAGTCAAAACAAACTTTTGACACTATCATAAATAACGAATATAATGACAGCGTATTACGCTTGAAGTTCATCCTCAATGCGATACAATTCCCATAATGAAAGCTTGCGAATGCGAGCTTTTTTTATAGTATAAATCCGCCTCTCGAGGCAACTAGTTAGCTGGTGGCGGTTTGGTTTTGGGGATGAATCAAGTAATATAATGGGAATTGTATCGTATTTATAC
>JALWQU010000007.1 GCA_026982915.1 Candidatus Altimarinota bacterium
ACTTATAACAAATACCAATCTTTTAGGGACTTTTTTAGACTTTATTTGCGATAACTTTAATTCTCTTTTTTCTAATTCCTACCTATAATTACCGCTTCTCGGGAGGGGGCAGTGAGCAGTTACTCTAATATTGGGGAAGATTTTCAGCGAATAAGTCAGCCGTCTTTGTGAGACCTGTTGTAATTTGATTTGATCTTACTAACGCTTGATCTGATTGTTTTCTTTTTTGAGCAGTCCTTACGGAAGAGTTTTTTTCTAATTCTAGCCGGGTCCCTACTTCGCCTTCCTCTTCAGCACGAACTTTAGCAAATAGATTAAAAATAGGGTCGGTGGCCTTCATGCAAAGCTCTTTATTAGAAGGTTCTAGGTCTTCACAGTCTTCACCATTGGCAACTTCCTGTATTGCTTCATAACTTAGTTTTACAATTTCCTCTTTACAAAAAGCCAAAGGTTCCTCTAGTCGAGATCCCAGTCTTTTTTGATCATTAGGACTAGTATCTGTTCCAGTAAGACAAGCTTCGTCTGCCATACTTCTTTTTGCCAGTATATCAAAAAAACCTTTAGTCGCATCTTCACAAGAATCTTCATAGGTTTTAAAATCCTCACAACGTTTCTGTCCACTAGTAATACTAGATATAACCGCGGGTGGCATATCAAGTCTAAACAGCTTAGTAGCACAGCTTTCTAGAGCTTCAGCGAGTTCAGGATCAACTTGTCTAATATTATACCCTGTTTGAGCCTGACAAACGGCTAGAGCTGAAGTGTTTGGATCTTCCTTTAGGGCTTGTGTTACGCCTTCTTGTGCAGAGTCTATCTTATTCCCACAAGCAGATAAACTCAAAACAGCGAGAGCTGGTAATAATACTGATTTTCCCGAGAGCCGATCTAATTTCATTGCCATTTAATGGTGGGGTTAGATGATCTTCACTTATTAACCTCTTACTTGGGTCTTTCTCTGTCAAGTGAATTATGTTGAAATAATGCCAAATCATTTTAATTTTATACAAAAGTCAAGATCTTGTCAAGTTCCTGTTTAATGATTATTTAATAAAGATAAGCAGGAGGTCGTAGAGGTTTTGGGTTTATCGGTATGGTAGAGACAGCTTGAGGCAGTCTTTCTTAAGGCCTTGCTATCTGTCTCTATGGGGTTTCATCCTTAACCATGCCCCATATTTCCACCCACGACAAAAAAGCGACGTTTGAAAGTCGATTCAAAATTTCTGAATGAGAAATTGAAAACTTTAAACTCGGTTTTTAAGGTTCTTGTAAACAACCGATCGGTGTTGAATGGCAAAAATTTTAAGGCTTTGGTTTTCGATTCGGAAAATAACGCGAAAATCACCAACGCGTAGTTTTCGGTAATTTTTCAAGGATTTTTGAAGCGGAATGCCAAAAACTTCCGGACGCAAAAGGAGCTTTTCTTCGATTGATCTTTGGATTTGATTTTTAGCCGCGGTATCCAATTTAGGAATATCTTTTTTGATGACCTCGGAAACATAAAAAATTTCGTATTCTAAAAAACTCATTTCCAAGCGTTTTCATGGATGATAAATTCAGCGGTATCCGTGTCTCGGGATTCGGCTAAGTCATTAAAATATTGATCTTCGAGTGATTCCATTCCGGCTTCAATCAGCCGAGAAGCCTGTTCAGAAAGGGAGATATTTTGTTGAGCCGCGATATTCCGTAAAAAGTTTTCCACTTTGGGATTTTTAATCGAAACCTGAATTCGAGCTTTTGAGGTCGACATTTTTTTATAATTTAAAAAAACAAAAAGTGTACCAAAAGTGTACCAAGATAAAAACGAAAGTCAATTATTCCAATTTTTACAAATGCCGCTCTGAAAAAGAATTCATTGGTATGGTAGAGACAGCTTGAGGCAGTCTTTCTTAAGGCCTTTTTTTTATGAGGCAGATGATGCTATCTGTCTCTATGGGGTTTTATCCTTAATTATGGCCGATATTCCCACTCACGCCAAAAAAGCGACAGATGAGAGTCGGTTCAAAATTTCTGAAGGTATAAATGGTAGGAACTTTTGACTAGAGCGGTGGAGTTAGAAGTGAATTCGGGCTGAACCGATCAAGAACTCGATAGAATTGAGTAGAAAGGTTCAGCTCGACGAATTCTGAGATAACCAGTCTCGGAATTCTCACGCGCCTTGCTTTGGTAATGATAACCGACATACCTGCGGGATTCATGGAGTAGCAAATATAAAAACTTGTCTTAAAAGTCTTAAGAATTTAAAACAAAAAACCTAAAAAAAGGCTTAAATAAAAGGAAAAAGCGAGTAAAATAAAGAACGAAAACCCTTAATTTACCACCCTTTTTCCCATGAACAAACT
>JALWQU010000008.1 GCA_026982915.1 Candidatus Altimarinota bacterium
TGGCCTCTCCTGTTTCCAAAGAAAGTTCGTCAAGCTCTCTTTGCGGTACCAAGGCAAGTCGTATTTTGGCCTCTTTTGCTTGAATTTGTTCATCAAGATCCGCCTCTGATATAAACTCAGGAGAATTTGGTGCGAAAGCTAGGTTGGTGGCATTCATTATTTAGTGATATTAAGTTCTTTTTCTAGTTGGATAAGTCGTTTTAATTTTTCTTTTTTTTCTTCTAGGGTTAGCTCCTTTTTGTTCTCGTATTTACGAAAAGTTTCTTCTGCACTTACCGCAAAATTATCTTTTATTTGGTCAAACTTCTTCTTAGCGTCTCGTAGAATGGTAATTGATTTTTGAGCCTCTTCGTTAGTAATTTCACCGGTATCAACTTTTGCATTAATAGCTTCGATAGCTGACTCAAGTGTTTTTTTGTGACCAATGGTCATAAGAAATAAAAGATCCTCTTCACTTAATCCTTTTGCTGATTTTGCATTAATTAGTATTTGGTGAACGTCTGAATTCATGATATTTTTTATAAATCGTTTATATTGTAGCTGATAAAATTCAAAATGGCTAGAAAAATATGAAAATTCTTTTTCTGAAGATTTGTTATTTATCAGAATACTTTATAATATGCTCACAAAAAATATTAATAACCTGTAAGCATTAATGGCTACGCCCGTACAACGCCAATATTGGGAACTCAAGAAACAAAACCCCGAAGCCATTTTATTTTTCAGACTCGGGGATTTTTATGAAATGTTTTTTGATGATGCGAGACTCTGTGCACGAATTTTGGGAATTACGCTAACCGCTCGACACAAAGGTACGGAAAATGAAATGCCTATGTGTGGCATGCCTTACCATTCGCATAAAGCTTATTTAGAGACACTCGTGTCACAGGGTTATAAGGTTGCCATTGCCGAGCAAGTCGAAACAGAACCGGGCAAAATTCATCGTAAAGTCGTCCGGATTGTTACCCCTGGGACGAGTCAGGAGGAAAATCTAAACCCCGATCAAAATAATTTTTTAGTAGGGATTATTCGCAAAAAAACAAAGCCCAAAGGGACAAAAACTTATGCTATTGCGGTTTCGGATCTCTCGACAGGGGAGTTTCGGACGAGTTATTTTACCGATGAGATTTTGTTTTTTGATGAGCTTTATAAGCTCAATCCTCGTGAAATTTTATGCGAATCCGAACTTTTTAGTGATCAAGAATTTTGTTCAAAATTACCAAAAACGCTTATCACGCCTCGTTCCCAAATTACTGAAAAATCAGCGCGATTATTGCTTCAGGAGCATTTTGGGTTGCCCGATTTAACTTCTTTTGGGCTTGAGAAACTGGAGGATCAGATAGAAGTTTCCGCCTTGGTCCTACATTATTTGACCGAGACACAAAAAACGGATTTACAGCATATTCAAAAAATAACCCCTTATTCAACGGACATTTTTATGCATCTAGATCAGCAAACTTTTAGGCATTTAGAGGTGTTTTCGCCTATTTATAGTGAGGAAAAAAGCGCGACATTTATCTCTATTTTTGAAAAAGCTCATACCGCTATGGGGTCACGAAAAGTTCATCAGTGGATAGCCCAACCACTACGAGATTTGTCTCGCCTCAATCAACGGTTATCAGGCGTTCGTGATCTGATTGATAATTATGATTTATTATCAAAACTGAGTGCGCAATTTCGTCACATAGCCGACCTTGAACGATTACTGGGGCGTATCTGTACGGGGCAGGGGAATCCTCGTGATCTCGCTTCTTTGCGATCTTCTTTGGCTATTTTACCCGAAATTACCGAAACCTTATCGCTGGCTTCAGCGGAGATTTTAACCGATAAAAAAGATTGTTTTAAGGGATTTGAGCGTTTGTTTTCAACTCTATCTACACAACTCGTTGATAATCCACCCGTTGATATTACCACGGGAGGGATTATCCGTGATGGGTTTGATGCACGGTTAGACGAACTGCGTTTATTGTCAGGAAAGGCGAAAACTTGGCTGGATCAATATTTAGCCGAACAAAAAGAAAAAACGGGCATTAATACCCTTCGTGTAAAGTTTTCTAAAAACTTTGGATTTTGTCTCGAAGTTTCTAAGGGGCAGATCGATAAAGCCCCTGAATCATGGACAAGGCGACAAACACTCGTGAACGCAGAACGATTTTTGACCCCGGAACTGGCGAAATATGAGGACAAGGTATTATCCGCGGAGACAGAAGCTTATGCCCTAGAACATCAGCTTTTTTTGGATTTAAGAGCGTTAGTGGTACAGCAGGTTTACCCTATTCAGCAACTAGCGAAAGCTATTGCGAGAATTGACGCGCTTTTGGTTTTTGCACGAACGGCCCAAAAGCATCAGTGGCATCAGCCAGTACTAACCGAAGAAGGGGATTTTAGTATTGTCGAAGGGCGGCATCCTGTGGTCGAAAAAGTTTCAACCGAAACCTTTATCGCGAATAATTGTTATCTGTCTAGTCGTTCGGCGTTACACCTGATAACGGGGCCGAATATGGCGGGGAAATCGACTTATTTACGACAAAATGCCCTGATTATTTTACTCGGACAAATGGGGTGTTTTGTACCGGCAAAAAAAGCTTCATGGGGTCTTGTTGACCGTATTTTTACACGGGTTGGGGCTTCTGATAATCTAGCAGGCGGGAAATCTACTTTTTTTGTGGAAATGACCGAAACGGCGCATATTCTAAACGCGGCAACGGATAAAAGTTTTGTTATTTTAGACGAGATTGGGCGCGGTACGTCAACTTTTGATGGGATTTCTCTCGCGTGGGCGATTGTGGAATTTTTACACGATACAATTAAGTGTAAAACCTTATTCGCAACGCATTACCATGAGCTAACAGAGCTGGTAAATGATTTGCCTTGTGCGGGAAATTATCATATCGCGGTTAGTCAGAATAAAAAAGGTATTATTTTTTTACGGAAGATAAAAAAAGGCGGTGTTTCTGATTCCTTTGGTATTGAGGTTGCAAAATTAGCGGGTCTTCCCAAAAAGGTTATCCAGCAGGCTCGGTCTGTTCTAGACAGACTGGAATCAGAAAATTTATTAACCGGAAAACCTAACCTTTTTAATATACCTCGTCAAAAGGTCATTACGCCTGATTCAAAAGTAACTTCTGAAGATCAAATCTTAATAGATAGTATCAAAGCCATGAATCCCGATGAGCTGACGCCTCGTGAAGCTTTGGCTTTGTGTTATGAGTTGAAGGGGCTCGGTTCGCAATAAAAAATACACATAAAGAGGGCGTCATCCTGAATTTATTTCAGGATCTAACCATGTTATTATTTCTCAATTATATTTTCTCTCCGCTAGATCTCGGTATTCATCGGGATGACGAGATTTTCCTTAATATTATTGGGAGGATATTTTCTGATTCCGCTTAGCCTAATGGGATTAATTATTACCGGCCATCAAAAAGAATCGTATAATCGTCCAGGAAGAGAAAGCGACAAAGAGACCGATGACGACCATCTTGATGATAGTTTTAGAATTTTCCACGGCCTCATCGTCACCGAAGTGTGTAATCATTCGGAATCCAGCCCACACGATAGCAAAAACACCAAATACCCCAATAAATCCAAGCATCCAGTTTATCCATCGGGTAATAATCATCAGTAGTTTTGAGGTTTCCGGTAGACTGATGGCACCCGTTGAAGGATTAAAGAAGGTGGTCATAGTTGTATTCGCTAAAAGGATAACGATAATACCGACAATAACATAGATAATTCGTTTTTTTAGTTTGCCCATAGCTTCATCTTCACCACCACCAAGTATAAGCTGAATAGCCGAAACAACAATAACCAATACGCCAATCGGCACGACAAAGGTCAGTAAGAAACTGATAAATCCATCGATTTGCGTTATCAGTGCCCCTCCAAAGCTATTTAGATTACTGCCTTCTTGCAGGATTTGCCCCTCGGTTCCAAAGAAAACACTATCAATAAGCGTCGCGGCGAGGAGGATAACCACAAACCCCGCCATCATACCAAGTATTTCATTTTTGGCTTTCTTGTAGGCTTCTTCATCGGTTCGTACCACCAAAAGATAGATCCCTGAAAAAATCAAAAGCAATATGGCAATAGGGATAATTAGTTTTTTGATATAACCAATTATTTTTTCAACAAGACATCGTATTTCTTTACCTTCACAGCCATCTTTTATATAATTTTTAATATCAATTTTCTGATCAAGAATGGTTCTGTCACCAAATATTTCACTCGAGTCGGTCGTTTTTTTTATGTATTTTTTAGTGCCTTTAACATCTTCCCCGTCTACTTTATCACAAGCGGATTGATCTCCATCAGCACATTTATTTTGGGAGGCTGTTAGATCCGTGATACAACCTGGAGCCGATTGGTCTTTACTGCAATCTGGTTCTGTTTCTTTGGTACAGGCATTGGAGGTTGAATCAGCTGAACACTCATTTGTTACTTCAGTTTTTGCTGTTTCACATCCTGGATAATCTGGGTCATTAACACAAATGAGTTTTTCCCCAGCATTTGATTTTAATGCTTCTCTTTTGAGTTTAGCAACTGCCTTTTGCCCCATAGCAATATTATTTTTACGCTCTACTATTTCTTGCTGAATCTCTTCAATTTTCTCCTGATCCTTAGGGCTTACGCTATTGCTAGATTTAAGCTGCTGTAACGTATCTTCGCGTCTTTTTAGAATTTTTATTTGATACCTTACTTCATCTTCTTCGTATTGTATATCAATATCAATATTAGCTTCTACCTGCATGGTGTTCAATGGTAATAAGAGAAATATCGAAAACGCTAGTAATATTTTTTTCATTTTTTAGATTATAAATCTTGTTATGGTGTAGGCGGAATAAGCCACAATAAGGCCTATCACACTGCCAATAATCATTTTCTTGGCTTTTCCGGTTGTTTCATCGTCACCAAGACTGATAACATAATAAAGCCCTGATAGAACAACCATAAAGAGTGCCATAGCCGCAATAAAGCCCAAAATGTAATTGGTAATCCCGATAATTTCTTTGACGATAGAATCCGCATTTATACCACCGCCTCCATCACGAAGGTCTACCCATCTGGTTATTGATTCAGCGAGTAATATAATAACGAGAGCCAGTATAAAAATTTTAATAAATTCTTTTTCTTTTTGAATGGTGTCATCATCGTCACCTCCCATAATTAAAGCATAACCCGATCGAATACCCGCAATGAGGGCCACACCGCCAGCTATATATTTCATGAGGTGTGTGAGTGTTTGAACAATAGACAGGAACTTACCAATCCCGTCTTTTCCGTCTAATCCGCCGGACTCATTGGTCGGATCAAAGACGTTGAAGGCTAGGTATTCAGCGGCTGATACAATCAATAAACCGAGTAATAACCAACCTAATTGTTTTTTAGCTTCAGAAAGAGCTTCCTCCTCGCCCCGTGAAATAACGAATTTAACACCGACTGCCACAAGGTACAATAACGCAATAGACCCAATGATATAGTTAATAATCTTTACAATACTATTCTTAGGCTTTATGAGGTTATAGAGTCCGTCTTTTATACCAACGGTGGTTTCTGACTCATCATCTACAACTTTGGTAATTTTATTATGCTTAATAAGACTATCGAATTGTCCCTTTGATGGAAGCTTGAGCCTTTTGTTTATTTTTCGTTGCTTTAGGGCTTCTGCTGAAGGTTTTGCCCCACTAGTACACTCGCCACCAGCCGCTGTAACCTCATCGCATTTAGCTTGCTTCATGGCATCAGAAGCTTTTTCACATTTTGTTTCATCTTTTTCACAGAGTGGGTCGTAGTATTCGGCTTCGGCCGCTTTTCTGTCTTCGGGAGAGCCAATTCGTTCAACTTCATGGCAAGCAGTACTATTAGTATTGGGGTCCTTCGCACAGATCGCTTTTTGTTTTTTGAGGTATTCTGACTGAGCGGACTGACTGGCATTTTCACAGCCCAACCCATCATTTTTACAAGTCTCATCTGTTGCCTTTTGGGCTTCACGTTCTTTTTTAGCCTCTTCTTCCTCTTCATCATCAAGTCGTTCTTGGGCTGCTACGGGATCTTGTTTATCCTCTTCAGTCTGAAACAAAGCGGCTTCTTTTTGATCTAGATTTTCTTTAGCTTTTTCTTGTTTTGCTTTAGCGGCTTCAAAATCGTTCTTGAGTCTTACTTCTTTTTCTTTTGCAGCCTCTTTCAGTGTAGTCGTTTGTTTTAATTTTTGATCGGCTTTTTGTGTGTCCTGTAGGGCTTTATCAAGTTCCTTACTGGCTTCTGTCATATTGCAACCGGGTGTTTCAGCACAACTTTTTTTATAGGCTTGAGCTGCTTCGTATTGGTCAAAGGCAGCTTTTGCCTTCTCTTTCTCTCGACGTGCTTGGCTTTCGAGTCTATCAACTGCGGCCTCTTGATTATTAAATTCTGTCAGCTTATTGTTCGTATTAGCGACTGTATTGTCTAAATTTTTTTCGGCGTCATTATATTCTGCATTGGCCTCATCGGCCCTTTGTTGGAACTTATCAGTTAGAGCTCTTCGATCATCTTCAAATTGTGATTGGTGTAGATCCTTTACATTATTTGATAATTTAGAATTAAGTTCAGTTTCTTTATCAACAAGTTGGTAATCAACATTTAGTAAATCATTAGCGGCTTTTTGTTGTTTTTGTCTTAATGATGAAATATTACCATCGAGCTTCTCTCTTTGTGCCTCTAAGCGTATTTTTTCCTGTCTTCCTACGGGAGTACTTGTATCAACTTCGTTTATCTTTTTACTGAGAGCTTCTTTTTCATCTATTTTATTTAGAATTTTTCCAGATATTTGAGAGTGTTGAGCTTTAACTCTTTGTTTCTCCTGCTTAATTATTTCTAATTGCTCATTCGTTTTATTAAACTCTTTCTGTAGCTCCGCTGTTTTTTCTCGTTCTTTCTTGATTATTTCAGCCTTAGCCTTTTCTTCTCGTTGAACCGTACCTTCTTCACAATTATTGCCTGAAAAGAAATCCCCGAAAGCCTGTCCCCATGTTCGCTCACAATCTTCAGCGGCTAAGGCATTGCCATAGGGCAGTATAAGGAGTATACTCAGGGTTAAAAGAAACTTTTTCATGATGGTTTGAAGTGATAAAATCCTGATAGTATACCCTAATTAAGATGATTTTTCAATATTTATTCAAAAATTATGAGTAAGCCACGAAATGGCATAAAGTTTGTTTTGATACGGTTTTAGACTAAAGTACCACTAGAAGTAATGAATGAAGTAATCATAAAAGCTCCGGCAAAAATAAACCTAACACTGGATATTCTCCCTAAAAAAATGGGCGATGAATTCCATCTTATTGAGACGATTTTTCATAAAATCAATTTATATGATGAATTGATAATTACCGCTCATGATCGATTTGAAATTGAGGGTAATTTTGATTGTCCTATGAAAGAAAATCTCATTTATAAAGCCTGGATATTACTGGCTCAATTTTTAGCGAAAAAAGATCATCATCCGGTTAAAGTAATTATTAAAAAAAATATTCCTATGGGAGGCGGTCTTGGTGGAGGAAGTTCTGATTTTGCCGCCTTTATAAAAGGCTATTTTCGACTTTTCGATTTAGGAGAAATACCTAAAGCCCTCATAAAGGCCTCGGCTGACAACGGGAAAGATATTCCCTTTTTTTTAGAAGAAAAAGTTTGCGCCCTAGGGACGCACTATGGGGAAGTTATAAAGCCGGTGCCTTTTCCTGAAAAACACTTCCAAGGACAGCCGATTTACCTGTATGTGCCTAATTTCCATAATAATACGCATGAAATGTATAAAAAACTGGTAAATTTCAATACGATGTTTACAAAAAACTTTTGTCATAGTCCGAATCTAAATAATTGTGGTAATGGGTTTGATTGTTTTTTTGATCGTCCAGATTACCAAGTTATTGACCCACAAATAAACCGTTTACCGATCTGCATGTCGGGCTCGGGTAGTTGCTTTTTTAGTTTTGAAAAAATACTCCTGCCAAAGGTTCAAATGATTGAAACAAATTTGTGATCAAAAAACTTGCAGAATTCATTATGTCTCTGCTAATATATCAAGGATATTTAATAAATACAAAAAATGATAAAGAAGATTAACGGTTTCTTGGCCTTAACACTATTGCCATTTAGCGCTGTTTTTGCCTTTTCGGATATAAAGGTAACAGACTCTCTTTATGTCTCGACAACCTATTTAAGCACGGCGAAGGTTATCAGTGGGTACGAAGATAAGACCTATAAGCCACAAAATATTATAAATCGGGCAGAAGCCTTGAAATTAATCCTAGTAGCCACCGGACGATCAATTGATACCAAATCAAGTGCTGTGTTTAGTGATGTTCCTGCTGATAGCTGGTTCGCGAAATATGTAAATTATGCCGCACAATCGGCTATTGTCTCTGGTGATGGGACTACTGGTCAGTTTGTGCCAGCTCGATCAGTCAATAAAGCGGAGTTTTTGAAAATGTTACTCAAGTCTTTTGAAGTTGATCCGCTTAAATTTGAAGAAAAACTAAATATAAAATCGGTAGATGTACCCGCCGGAAGTTGGTTTGAACCCTATATTGATTTTGCGGTAAAGTTTGAAGTTATGGCACAAGATAAGGATAAGAAAGCCTTTCCCGATAAACTTATTAGTCGTGGAGAATCCGCTCAAATGATTTTTAACCTTCTTCGAAAAGGCGGAGACCTTAATCCCAATATACTGATCAGAATAACCGAAAGTCATCTTGTGAGTGTTGTTCGATATATTAATGAGGATCGGATAACCGATGCGGCGGTCGTGGTTACGATGGCCGAACGGTTTGCCCAAATAACACAGGAATTACCGAAATTAGCGAAAAACAAGGTGGTATTAGGGATGGTAAAAACGGTTGAATCGCTCAAGCATTTAGTAGGCGCGCATTCAGCCAGAAAAAATGGTCTTCTCGATGATGTTATCATTGGGGCTAAATCCGCTTGGTCTGCCGCGGACGAAGCGGCCAAAATAAACCCCGATATAACGACTATGACCGATCAAATAAAACTTATGGCGTCGAATTTAGCGGTACAGGCGAGGGAGGCAAAGGCTAAAGTGGTTACCCCGTAATATGGCGCTTATGACGACTCATGGCATACTTTTACAAAAAAAGCTACTCGCCAATGATGACGCGATGCTAACTTTTTATACTTCCGATCTAGGCCGAGTTACGGTTTTTTGTCCGAAGTTGGCTCGTTCAAAAAAAAAGGCCGGAGGATTAGATTTTTTTCGGTTATTGGAAGTAGGAATTTTTAAGGGAAGAAACTCAAGGCGGTTGGAGTCGGTTTCTACGCAAACGAGGTTTCAGGGATTTGAA
>JALWQU010000009.1 GCA_026982915.1 Candidatus Altimarinota bacterium
TGCGTCAGCAAAAGGCGCGACACTTTTGGCAGTCCGGCTGGATGAGTTTGTTAGGCGATTTTTCATTTTATTTCAGTATTTTGTTTATTGAATATAAGTAAATACAAAAATGTAATGCTCGTGATTAAATAAGCTATATAAATTACTCCTTCACTTATTAAATATGGCGACACCAACATGTCTGATGTGTTGTATATGATTGCTACAATCCAGATAACACTGAATATTCTGTGATAAATATTGTATGCCCCTTCATTTTTTAACCACAACATAAAGCCTATAGATAGGGATGCAAGTAGAAAACCAAACAAACATATTGTGATGCCTAAATTTTTTGACCATAAAATGGCCAGTAGCATGCCTGTGAAAAATAGTGAGAACCCTATAACAATATATATTTTTAACATGATAATTTAAGGGATTTACGATCCTTTGTTTTTTAGTTGCTCGATATTTTCTTTGAGTTTATTCTCTTTCACATTTCTCTAAATTGATTTTCACTATCTATAATAAATGCTGTTTTCCCAGACTGCACCTACACCTAAAGAATATTTCATATATTATTTTCCGAGGCAGTGCCTTTTATTTTATTCGCATGCTCAAGAGACATTATCAAATTATATTTTTAGCCTTCTTTGTTTTTGATTATCGGTATCGTAGTTACCATAAAGAAGAATAGCTACTTCATGTTTTTTTACACATCTCTCAGTCGATGACAATGCAAATTATCAATTTACGGTCTTATTCATTTGTTCGCCTAACGGCAAAGCTCAGCGGGCAGGCAAAAGGGGCGTGGGTTTTGCGCCTTTTGCAAAACCCACGACGCTTTTGACTGTCCGGCTGGAGCGATTTGTTGGGTGCTTTTGCCTTCAACTGAGATTCATTTTTACCCCTGACCCATAAAATTTGCAATACACACAACGGATTATTTGGATGTTCCCCGCTGATTGGCCTCGGCAATGCACGTTGCTCGGCAAAAGTAGAAAAATATAATATTGCACTGCCTCGCTAAAATATTTGTTTTTTTCTTTTCTGGCTGTTTCGCTGGTCTATCTGTTGGCGCGTTTCTCGATGCCAATTTTCATTTGCACGCAGTTTCTACTAGCACTGCGCTTTTGCGTCGCAACTCACCCGAAAAACATTTCAAGCTTTTTCATTTTCGAAGCCGAGAAGGTTAGCTCTCCACTTCTCTTTCCTGCAAACCTGTTAAAGAGGGCTTCATTTTCTTTTCAGTTTTTATCAACGGCCATTGCTTCGTCGATGCCACGAAACAGAGCCATCATTTTTACAAACCCAGGTCGATGGTGGGATTGTTTGTGATGGATTGGTGTTTTCTTTTTACACCCAACGGCAAAGCTCAGCGGGCAGGCAAAAGGGGCGTGGGTTTTGCGCCTTTTGCAAAACCCACGACGCTTTTGACTGTCCGGCTGGAGCGATTTGTTAGGGCATTTTTTCCTTTACGGTTAATTTTCATTCTTACCCCAGACTTGCAGCGCGCACAATAGAAAAAATCTTTTTTCGCCAGTTTCCTCTGTGCTGGCTACAAGCACGTTTAATTGATATTTTTACTCGGGAATATTAGTTTTGGACTCCCCTACTTGATAAAATATCGGTTAGTTTCCTTTTCTTTGTTTTTCGCTATTGGCTATGTTCTCGTTCACTCGCACAAGGCCTGAAATGGTTTTTTTATGTTTTCGGTGTCCGGTGGTTTTGCTCGACCAGACTACACCAGCTTTAAACGAACATTCAATTTTTTATTTTCGAAGCCGATGCGATTTATTTTACGTTCGGACTTCCCCTCAAGCCACATTAAATTGGGTTTTTTCTTTTTTTATTTTGTCCTTTTGTTTGTGGTGATCGGCTTCGTCGGCATCCAGAAATTGAACAGATATTTTATGATTTTTAATTTTGCTCATTCGATGGTGCAGCAATTATTTTTTGCCATCAATTTTTTGCCCTAACGGCAAAGCTCAGCGGGCAGGCAAAAGGGGCGTGGGTTTTGCGCCTTTTGCAAAACCCACGACGCTTTTGACTGTCCGGCTGGAGCGATTTGTTGGGCGCGCTCGACTTTAAAATGAACTTCATTTTTACCCCCGAACTACAAAACATACAATACACCCAACGGATTATTTTGATGTTCCCCGCCGATTTGCCTCGGCAATGCACGTTGCTCGTCAAAAGCAGGAAACGCTAATATTGAACTGCCCCGCTAAAATATTTGTTTTTCTTTTTTGGGTGTTTCGCTGGCCTGTCTATTAGCACGTTTCTCGATGCTAATTTTCCGTTGCACGTAGTTTCGACTG
>JALWQU010000010.1 GCA_026982915.1 Candidatus Altimarinota bacterium
ACACTACCACTACTACACGCCGAACCAGCCGACACACAAAGCCCCTTGAGATCACATTGTTGCACAAATACATTCGCGGTTCCCGTAGGTAAAATAAAATGAAAAATATGCGGCAACGATTTTTTTTCAGGCGTTGTGATGATAATATCTTGAAACTTTTTTTCAAAAAAAGCACGAAGCTCTTGCTGAAACTTTTGGCACTTTTCACGAAACACCGTTTGTTGTTCTTTGTGCAACAAAAACGCTTTTCCCATAGCCCAAATACCGATAGTATTTTCCGTTCCCCCTCGATATCCAAACTCATGTCCGCCACCCTGAACCGGTACAAGTGATAAATTTTCATCACGCAATAATAAGCCTGACCCTTGCAGCCCTCCAAATTTCTCCGCGGACAAAACAAGCCCATCACAAACCTGATGTTTTAGCGATATATGCGTATCCACGACCGATGCAGCCGTATCAACGATGAATACCGGACGGTTTGACGCTATTCGTTTTATTTTCTTCCCTATTTTGGCTACAGGCTGAACAATCCCTATTTCCGAATTACCGTGCTCAACAATAACCATATCAAAATCTGATAAATACTCTGGCGCTAAAGCTTCTAGCTGAATATACCCGGCCTTATCAATCGCCAAAAATTCATACTTAATCCCAAAATGATCCACCAAAAACTGTACCGAAGCATAGGCCGAGGCGTGCATAAGCGGTGATATTAAAATGGTAAAGGTTTGCTGTTGTGCTTTATCCAGTGACAAAAAATGACCGACAATAGCTAGATTCAGCGCTTCCGTCGCCCCAGAGGTAAAAATAATATTCGCCAGTGTTGCGTCTAAACCCTTGGCTAACTGATAACGAGCTTCGTCAATGAGGTTTCTAGATAAGATTCCCATCTGATGAATCGAACTAGGATTTCCCAAAATATCGGCTTTCTCAGAAAGAGCCTTTTTTATCGGTGAGAATACATTGGTACTAGCCGCATGATCGAGGTATATCATTTTTTTATATTTTAAAGAAAGACTAACGCCATTCAAAATTATCCATAATCCATTCCACCAGTGTCCTTGTTTCTCCAAACCGATCCGAAGATCCCAAAATAACAGTCAAAACTTCATGACCATTCACCGTTTCCGATAAATCAATAAAACACTGCCCCGCTAGCTCTGTATACCCTGTTTTGACGCCTTTAGAATTAATATCATTACTGAGTAGCTGATTGGTCGTGACTTTCTCGTGAAAAAAACTCCCGTCTTCACTCGTGCCCTGAAAAACTTTTTGCTGAATGGTTTCCCTGAAAAAATCATTCTTTAGTAGTAAGCGTGTCAGTTGTAATAAGTCCTTAGCCGACATTTTATTACCGTAAACCATATCGACACAGTCGGTTTCTGAAGCCGAGCAGGTTTTTTCAATATCCAGGCCCGAGGCGTTATAAAATTTAGCGGAGGTCAATCCCAATGTACGAGCCTTCTCATTCATTTTAGTCACAAAATCCGCCTCACTTCCCGCATCAAAAATAGCCAAAGCCTTTGCCGCATCATTGGCGGACGGAATGAGGATCGCCCTTAATAAAAACCGAACCGATACTCGTTCATAGGCGTATAAATCAATTTTAGCCCCATAAGTGCGTGTGGCTGACGGCGAAATTGTCACGATTTCATCCAGATCATGATGCTCGTAAATAAGCAAGAAAGTCATTAGTTTTGTAAGGCTCGCTATATTTTGGTGCCTATTTTCCGATTTTGAAAAAAGGGTTTTATTCGATCGTACATCTTTCGCCAAAATAGCGACTCGTTCTTCGTTAACCAATTTTGGGGAAGTTTTATTATTTTTAGCGGGCACCTCCGCCAAGTCGATACTTATCGACATAGGCCTTGTATTTTTGGGTGGTACCTCGAAAGCCTTATCGCTCTGTGGAGCCAAGAGTACCAAAAGCAAGAGTTCTAACATTGTTTTTTGATTATAGATCAAAGACACCATAAGACCTACCTCAAAAAAATCAATACACTCGACTCACCGCTGTCCCCTCAAAGAAAAAGTCTAAAATAGCTTCATAAGAATCCCCTTTTTCGGCCAAAGCTCGTGCACTATTACCTGAAAGTCCTACTCCATGCCCCTTGGCTTCGAGTCCTTCATCATACGGTAGTTTTTGCGATCGTGTCCACGGATACTGATTATGCCAAGCGTTGGAGCTTTCTCCACTACTCTGCGTAAAATACGGACCAATAACCGGTTGGTTTTGATAGGTTAATACTCGCCCTTTTGTTTGTGCCACAAGTTTCTTTTGGTTGGCGTGATAGTACTCCCAGTCATACCCTAAATAAAACTGAGAAGTCCGTGGATCATCTTCTAAATCATAGAAAGGTGTTTTAAATTTTCGTTTACTCCCCGCATAAACATAGGCATAACTTCTCGCCAAAACATAAATAGCGTGTTTTTTTTGTGTCGGCTCTTGCTTTGGTTCTTCCGCCAATCCCCATAGATATTGCTCAATCGGTAACTCATTAACAATGATGAAATCGCGTCCTCCCATACCATGGAAATTCAGCTGATGACGAAACTGGTTGTAGGCAATTTTACCAAACCCACGATCGTAATTTTTTATACGAATAACGCCTTCGGTTATGAATTTTGGTTGCTGTAAGTAATAAGTTCGTCCCTCAGCCATAACACGAAAAGTTTTATTTTTCCCCGTAGGAATAATCTTTATGGCCTGTTTTGGCTGAACCGTTTTAATTGTTTTTCCTTTATCATAAATGATTAAAAGATCCTCACTCTCCAAAATTGCGTACTTTTTATTAAAAAAAGCTAGTTTTATTTTTACGGCTGGTCCGAACTGTTTTTCAATCGAAGCCTTATCTATTTTTTGGGTCCCAAAAGAATTGGGACGAATAACCGATGCCTGTGATTGCTTCATCAAACGCGCGGCCTTTTTTCTAAAATCCCTGGTTATTTTTACCGCCTCCCCCGAAACCTGTAAGGGATAGGTAAAAGTCGGAAAACTATCCGCTTCATCCTCTTCAACTGGTATCTGTGGTGAGAGTGAAAGTGTGTACTTTCCATTAGGCGTCGTTTTTACGAGGATCGTGGCACGAAAAACGCCCGTATCGTTTGGCGCTACTCGCCCCAATGAACGAAAAGGTGTCATCCGTGTCCCTTCGGGAATATTCTCTACAATCAGTTTTTGCCCTTTTAGCCAGGTTGCATCGGTATTATTTCTAAGCGTAACTTCTAGCACGGCTTTTTTATTCCGTTGAAGCACTTTTGTCTTTACCAATTTCACCAGAGATGCAGACTTTTCAATTATTTCTATTTTTTGCTTCCTTATAAACTTAGGAGCTATCTTACTCTTTGCTAAAAAATCACGGGAATCTGGTGAGTTTTGTTTGTTAATAGCCTTCGCATAATAAGTCACTTTTCGTCTAATTTCTGGTAACAAAGCGTATAAATTCTTTCCCGGACAAGCCGTTCCGTGTCCTTTTCGCGCGACATCTCGGTGTCCGGATATATTATAAGAATTAATCCCCAAGAAGGCCGACTTCCCCATCGGATTAACCCCGTAGCGAACCGCATGATCAGCCAGTGTTAACTCTAAGATTTTAAGTTGTTTGGCTGTTGGTTTTTCGGTATTAAAATTCCCCATAAGTGAAACCCCAATCGAATCAACATTATGATAGGCGGTATGAGCCCCCACAATATTCGGCCCTCCATAACGTCCTTCATAAATATTTCCCTGCTTATCGATTACATAGTTGTAGCCAATATCGCCCCAACCACGAGTAATCGTGTGGAAGTAGTAAATCGCTCGCATAAGTTCTTTCGGATCTCGTTTTTCATCAATATATTCCCCTGTATGATGAATGATAAACTTCTTTATCCTTGGGTTTTTTTCGATTGGCCAACTAAGTTTTTTCCCACCAGGACTTCTGGTAGCGATTACCTTTGGGCGTAAATATTTCGCCACAAGCTTGGCTTCGGGAACAGAAGAGCGGAAGAAACCCTTGAGATTTATACCAAATTTCTTTTCACGCAGTGTTTCATCAGCTCCCCACTCGCGTCGAGAGATATATTTGGGACCGCTAACCGGTCTCGCCAAACCTGTCCGTGGATCATCAAAAGAATCATCATCAAAAGGGTCAAAACGAGCCACGAGGCTCTCCCCCGGTATATGAGTATTGAAAAAGTGTGCGACAACCTGTACGGTCTCCTCAGACTTTATGGTAATTTTGCGTCGCTCGTTCCCCGCAAAAAGTAAATCCAAATTGTTATACTGATTCACCTCATCTTCTTCAAAGTTATGCCAAGCCACCCAGGTATTACCTTTCTGATACCATATCTTGGGCAAAGCCTCATTATCCTTGGAAAACAAGGTCATAGCGTTCCAATTGATATCGGACTCAATTACAGAAACACCTTCGGGTATCGTGTACACTTTTTCCTGTATATTTTGCCCACCATTCGCGTTGAGCGTCGCGGCCACGGTTAAAATTAATTCTTTTATCATTTTGTTCCGATCATATTAAAATTACTTTCTTTGGTCAATTTTTTTGTTCATAAAAAAGCCGCCTTTAGGTAAAAGCGGCTTTAAAATTTGAGTATGGATTTAGCTTATTTTTCAGTATCAACCATACCCTCATTCGCTGACATATCTTCCATCATTGCTTGCATTTCCTCTTCCGTCATAGTTTCAGTATTGTCATTGGACATCATACCTCCCATCATAGCCCCTCCAATCTTTTCAGACAAAGCGTCTAGATCAATATCTTCAGCGGCCTCTGTAATAGAAGTAACTTTAGCACTTTTCGTAAAGTCTGTTTTCATGCTTAGTTTTAGTTGCCCTAAATCAATATCATCCGCATTGACGATAAAATCTAGGTTGAAGTCTTTGGCGGTTGCCTTGAGTGAGTTAACCTTAATTAAGATTTTAGGACTTGGTAAAGCTGGTACCGAAATAGTCCCTGTATAGCTTTTATTTTTTCCCCTTAGATCAACAATGAGAGCTTCTTCCCCCTTGACCATAGCCTTTATCGTAGTCATCTTGTCCGTAAAAGCCCCATCGACCACAACTTCTTCTGTTGGTACTTCGTATTGATATTTTGATCCATTTTTCGTAAAAGAGACCATAACAGTACCTTCTTCATCTTTAGCTACAAATTTATACAAACCTTTTTGGGTATAATCAATCGTAAAAGTATCTCCATCAACAACGCCTTCGAATTTAAATAAATCACTATTCGAATTAGAAACGTAAAGTTTTCCTTTTAGATCTGGAATATCAGATTCTGTTGTCGATTCAACAGGAACTACAGGATCAATAGATTTCATCATATAATCCTCAAAATCTTTTACCAATGCCACCAGAGCAACCCTATCTAGTTCCACATCTAGTACATAATAATCACCATCATCCGAAATACTAGCTATTTTTTCTGCATTATCCGTATTCTTCAGCTTCAGGATAGTTAGTGACTCCAAACGTTTCGCTATTTCTTTCATATTGGAAAGCATATACATATTAGAATTGGTCTTTAAAAACTCAACCACGGTTATATCCAGCTCAGCCTCTTTAAGTTTTGCATCAATGTCGGCATAAGCTAGCTTAAACCATTTATTCAATAGGGTTGATGGTGGCGTTACAGCCATAGGCAACAAAGAAGATTCAGTCGAAGCTTTTGTAAGCTTTAACCAGATAGCGTCATCAGCCAATTGAACCATACCAGCACCGTCAGTCTTACCCGAGACAGTTTGACCTTGTTGTTTTCCGGCAAATTCACCATTCAGTGTAAGACCCATATTATAACGAAGATTATCCAGATCTCGCTCATCACCAACAAAAGTCTCTGTGAAATTAAAAATGGCTTTTTCAATATCAACCCCCATAGCAGAAGCCATTGGATGCTCGTTGATATCTAAGGCTTTAAGCTCCAAAGAGATAGCTCCCTTGTATTGAGGCTTAAACATTTTACTCGCCATGGTCAATCCATCACGAACATCCGATGTGATTTGCTGATTAAAGGCTTTCAAGACCTCTGCCTCCGTTTTATCTTTGGCAAAAGGATTCGTACAGGCGGTTAAAAATAACGCCATTATCGCAACACCTCCGATCTTGAGGTATGATTTTTTTGTTTGTTTCATGTTAATTGGGGTTTAGGTAATAAAAAATCAAAATAAATATTAAAGCGGTTATTTTTTTTATCAAGCCTTTTTATATTGTTTCTCACAATATTATAAATATAATAACGCACAAAATGCCAAAAACCTTTGTAAACCTTCATTCTCATTCTTTTTATTCTATTCTGACGAGTAGTATGTCGCCCCAAGTCCTTTTGGAAAAGGCAAAATCAAGCAACTGTCCCGCCGTAGCGCTTACTGATAGTGGTGTTGGATACGGGCTTATTGATTTTTATAAAAAAGCCGAAAAGATTAAAGATATAAAACCTATACTCGGCGTTGAAATCGCCATAGCCAATAGTTCTCGTTTTGAAAAAAGAATCGGTATTGATGGAAAGGAAGGCTATGTTGTACTACTCGCCCAATCATTAAAAGGCTACGAAAGCCTGCTGAAAATAATTTCTACCGCCCAATTAGAAGGACTTTTTGAGCAACCGAGAATTGATTGGGAATTTTTGGAGAATAATCACGAGGGACTGATTTGCCTCACGGGCGGGGCGAAAGGTATTATTGGCAAAGCCTTACTTCAGAATAATCCCGAACGAGCCAAAGAATATCTAGGAAAACTAAAAAATATTTTTGGGAAAGAACGGTGTTTCATCGAGCTCTGTGCGCTTTCTGATGAAAATACCAAGCAAGTAAATATCTGGAAAATAGAACAAGCCACCAAAACAGATCTTGAAATAGTGGTCACTTCTCAGGCTCGTTTTGCCAACAAAGAAGATGAAGAAGCCGCCGACACGCTTCACTGCATTGGTAAAAACACTCTTTTATCCGATCCCTATCGAGAGAAAGTTATGTCGGGCGCCTATTTCAAATCTTGGGAAGAAATCGAACAAGTTTGTCATTATATTGACCCCCAAATTCTTGAATTGGCGAGAAAAAACACCCTTAAAATAAGCGAAAGTATTGACCTGACTATTGATTTTGGTCGTGATCTACTACCGCATTTTGAAGTTGAACCGCAATACGATGAAGCCGGACAATTACGAAAAAATTGCCAAGACGGTTTCGTCAAACGAGGCTTTGATAAAAGCCTTACAAAAGAACAAAAAAAAGTATACCAAGATCGTCTTGATTATGAATTATCCATTATCGGGAAAATGGGTTTTGACGCCTACTTCCTCATTGTCGAGGATTTCATGCAATTCGCCTACAAAAATGAAATTGCCGTTGGCCCAGGGAGAGGCTCTGCTGCAGGATCACTCGTTTCTTACCTCCTTGAAATCACCAATATCGATCCTATTAAATACGAACTACTTTTTGAACGGTTCCTGAATCCAGAACGAATTTCTATGCCCGATATTGATATTGATTTTTCAGATGAGCGGCGGGAAGAAGTCCTGAACTATGTGATTGATAAATACGGTGAGGAAAAAGTTTCTAAGGTTTGTACCTTTGGAACACTCGCCGCTAAAGCCGCGCTTAAAGATGTCGGACGAGCACAAGGGGTTGATTTTGCTGAAATGAACGCCATGACAAAAGCGCTCCCCAATACCCCAGGATTCAAACTCAAAGAAGTAGACGATATCAAAGAATTTCAGGATCTACTGAAATCAAAACCACATCTCAATAAAGTGCTGGAAATTGCACGAAAACTTGAGGGCTGTGTTCGGCATGTTTCGGTTCATGCTTGTGCGGTCATCATTGGGGCTGATGATCTGAGTCGATTTTGCCCTATTCAATGGGCACCAGGAGCCGAAGATCTAAAAATAACACAATTTCCCTACGAACAACTAGAATCTATCGGCCTGCTCAAAATGGACTTCCTCGGTCTGAGAAATCTCTCAATCCTTGAAAAGTCGATCAGTAATATTGAAGCCTCAACGGGCGAAAAAATAGATCTCAATACCATCCCGATTGATGATAAAAAAACATTTTCAACTGTTTTTGCGGCAGGAGAAACCACGGGCGTTTTTCAGTTTGAGTCTGCTGGTATGCGACGATATCTAAAAGAACTAAAACCTACAGAATTTGAGGATTTAGTCGCTATGAATGCGCTTTATCGACCCGGACCAATGGAATATATTCCACAGTACATCAAGGGAAAACACGATCCTAAAACCGTGAAATATATGCATCCGGCACTAGAACCTATTCTGAAAAAAACATACGGTATTGCTGTTTATCAGGAACAAGTACTGCAAATCGCACGAGACTTTTCGGGATTTTCCCTTGGGCAAGCCGATATTCTCCGAAAAGCTATCGGTAAAAAAATCGCTTCTATTCTTGATGAACAAAGGCAAAAAATTATCGATGGAGCCGTTGCCAATGGATTCGATAAAAAAACAGCCGCCAAAATATTTGATGACATCATTGTCCCTTTTTCGGGCTATGGTTTCAATCGAAGTCATGCGGTCTGCTATGCGCGTATTGCGTATGAAACCGCCTACCTTCGAGCTAATTACCCCGTTGAATTCATGGCGGCCATAATGACTATCGATCGCAATAATACCGACCGAATAGTCCTGGCTATGAATGAGTGCCAATCAATGGATATTGAAGTACTCCCTCCTAGTATCAATGAATCTGGTAGCTATTTCACCGTTATTACACAATAAGACCTTCCGTATCTTTCTTTATTTTATTCTTAAGGATAATGTTCCCCTTCTCTGCGAACAAGCTCTGAACGAATTTATCTTTTAGCGTTATTCGATAAAGAAAATCTTCTTTCGTCATCACGGCATACTGAATATCTTTTTCCGGAAAATTTTCTACCAAAAAATCTTCAAGCACGGAAGAAGTGATATTACCAACCAAGAAGAGATCCGTATCGCTTTCTTTACTGATGAACTTCCCAGTCAATAGCAAAAGATCAATATTCCCAAGTTTTGAAACCTTCTTCAAAAATACTTGATTTGAATCATCCGTTTTCCTAACAATAGAGGTCAATTCTGATAATAATAAAAAGTGATTATTCACTCGGTAATACTTTTTTCGATTTTTTTCTCGTGATTTCAGTAAACCAATTCTTTCAAGATTTTCTAGTTCTCGTCGAAGGGAATTAATCTGTTCATCAAGGATACGTGTAAGCTCTCGGATAAAAAATTCTT
>JALWQU010000011.1 GCA_026982915.1 Candidatus Altimarinota bacterium
ACTTTGATATTTCTAATTTTTCAAAAAAGCGCCTCATGGAAAACTTGTCAGACCTTGATTATTTACTGGCGTTAAAACCCATCATAAAGGCTTTTTCAAAAAGCCAAAACGACCAATGACATTTACTTTTGACAAAGTAAAACCTATCACTATGATCGGCAACGAATTTTAACCTTAATAATGGCATGTTAATTATCAGATTGGCTCGAAGAGGACGGAAAAAGCAAGCTTTCTACGATGTTGTTGTCGCCGAGAAAGCTCGAGCCGTACAAAAACGATATATTACTAAACTTGGACATTACAATCCTCTTTCTGAATCAGGAAAAGGAGAACTTGTTATCGATAAAGATATCGCGCTTAAATATATTACTAACGGCGCTCAAATGTCTCAGACAGCCGCGCGTCTTTTTGTAAAAAATGGTATCAAAGAAGCCGGTAAATTTGTAGCTGAACGAGTCACAAAGCCAAAAAAAGAAGCTAAAAAAGACACTTCTGAGGAAGAGGCAAAATAATAAGCCACTCTTTTTAAGGGTTTTTTAAAAAACAATAAAAATAGCCTTGCCCTTATGGTCTATCAACTATAGAATATATGGTGTTATTAATGTAATAAAATTATGTCTACAGAAAAACAAGCTATCGATTTTGTTCGGTATTTACTGGAACAATTTTGTGAAGATAAAGAGGCTATAGAGCTAGAACAAACAAAAGATGATTTAGGCGTTTTAATCACGATTCGTATAGCAGAGAGTGATATGGGGCGATTGATCGGCAAAAAAGGTCAAACCATTTCTTCGATTCGAACGCTTGTGCGTGTTATTGGTGCTCGAGGTGATGAACGAATTAATGTAAAAGTCCTTGAGCCACTTGATACTAACTAATAATTATAAAAAATGAGCAATGATACCGTTGTCCCGGCTGTACCAGTGAATTATCAGTATTCAGATAAAGTAGAATACCTAGATTCAACGGTAAACACAACTACACCACCCGTAGTAGATACGGTCCCCCCTATTCACAGTGATGGGATTGTAACAACGCCTCCTGTGACCGAAACTTTACAAGATTTAACCCTTCTGGATCTCGTACAAATGCTCGTAGTTTACTCCTTTATCATCGCAGCAGCTTTATCAGCGGTTTTTATTTTTATGGGAGGGATTTCTTTTATTCTTTCTGGTGGTGATGACGAGAAAATAAAACGAGCGATTAATACCATTCGTTATTCTATCATCGGACTTATCGTGACTATTCTGAGTTTCACCCTTGTTGGTATCGTGGGGCGAATTCTTTTTCAGATTGATCTATTCAGTTATATTAGTTTTGGAGAAATTAAGAAATCTATTAGCCGTATTTTGCCTAAAGCCGATGCTCCTCCCAGTAGCTTTGAAATACAACGATAAAAAATATGGGTTCTTGGTTTTTTAGAGCCTTATTTCCTCCTAAATGCCTTATATGCCGTAAGGAAGGTTTTCTACTCTGCCCTAATCATAAAACACTTCCCATAGCGCCTAAAAGTGAAGCGGTATTTCATCATCTTGATGCTATTTTTGCGGCCACAAAATATAAGGATAAAACCGTTCATAAGGTTATTGAGTATTTTAAATTCAAGGGGTTCAAAGACCTTGCCTCTGTAATGGCGGAGCCTATTGTCGAAAAATGGCCTGATAATTTCCCCCCAGAAGGCGTCCTCATTCCTATACCACTTCACTGGACGCGTCAGTTCTGGCGAGGCTTTAACCAAAGTCATCTTTTGGCGAAATCCATCGTAAAAAGAAAAAAGACCTTAACCATTTTGGATAACCTAAAACGATCCAAGAAAACGCATCAACAAGCAAAACTTAAAAAACACGAACGGATCCATAACCTTGATTCCGCTTTTGTATGGCGAGGCTCTACCATACCGGAAACTGTAATACTCGTAGATGATGTGGTGACAAGTGGGACAACCCTTGATATGGCCGCTAAAGTATTAAAGCAAGCCGGAGCGAAAAAAGTAATCGCTGTTACATTTGCTCGAGGTGGTGGTTCGGAATAGGATAAAATTATTACCCCGACTTGCGAATTCGATCAATGACTTCGAAAAGAGCGTCTGAAATATTTTTTTGAGCGAGAATTCGATCCAATACAACTCGTTTCTTTTCCTTTCGATCAGCGTCTAAATACTGAAACTGCTCAAAAGACTTAGCCAGCGATGAAGCGGCTTTTTTATTAAAAGTATCAATTTCCAAAATCTTGCCGGCCAAATATTCATACCCAAGCC
>JALWQU010000012.1 GCA_026982915.1 Candidatus Altimarinota bacterium
CCGATGAGGTGGCTGATGCCGGGGTTTAGCGCGTTGGCGAAGTTGAAGATTTCAACCGCTTGTGGGCTTCGGGCGAGAGCTTGGATGATGGCGTGCTCTCTTCCGCCGTTACCGATTACGAGGATTTTTTTCATGGGATTTTTTTTAGTTACCCTCAAAATACTGATGTTGTCCAAGAATTCAAGAAGGATGTTCTTTGTCGGTGTTTTGTTGAAAACATGTAAAAATGAATTCAATTTTACATGTTTTTCGGCGTTAAGCCTTTTCTATATTGAGTAAATGGATGTTTAGTTGCTTTGTGGTAGTCTAGGAATGGACTATCTCTAATTAATGTACAATTTTAGATCGGAAATTACATGCTTTGGGGTTTTGAAGGGGGTGGGTTAGGTGGTTATTAGTTTTTTATTAAAAAATAATTGACAAAAGGGTGATTAACACTAATCTAGTAATAGTTCTTTTCGGATTCGGTAGAAGTCTTAAGCTTGGATTCGATTTTTTTTTAAATCAAAAAATAGGTGTATTGTCATGAGTTTTAAATCTGTATTGGAAAATTTTTTAATAGATATCTTTTTTGCCATAGTTGCGGCTTATGTATATCTTGGGACAGCTGTTGCCTTCGATGTAACATCAGGGATGGAGAGAATAATTATTCTCTTCTTAGGTATTTTTATCAGCTTATGTTTGTGGGGGACTCCGATTATTTTAATGAAAATGAATTTTGGAATAAGCTGGGTAGGTCTTTTCCTAGTGAATTTACTAATATCATTGCAACTAGGTAATGTATTTGTTTGGGTTTTCTATCTTCAGAAACCTTTTACTGAGTTCGAATCGCTCGGGTATCTATTCTGATTAGAATAATTTACTTGAGTTATTTGGAACTTCTCCTCCCTGTTTAGTTTAAAAAACTAAACAGGGAACTTTTTTAGTGAGGGTTTTTAATTGACACAATTCTAATTATTATTTAATATAATAGAGCTCTTTTCGAATTCATTGCCGTTGTTGTTTCTGGGTTCGATTTTTTTTTAATCAACAAGTAGGAGATTTATTTATGAATAATGCAGTAAAAGATAAAATATTGGGTAAGACTATGGCGTTATTGGTGGGACACGTCATTGTAGGAGGAATCGTAATTTATTGGTTTTTACTCCAATCGGCACTATTACCGAAGCCTTGGGGTTCTGTTGAAATAAATACCACACGCTTCTTAGCAGCGATATGTGTATTTTTGTTCTCTTTTTTGATCTATGAACGGTCAAAATTAAAAGGAAGTTTTCAGTTTTTCATTATTGCTCTATTTATGTCTATGGTGGCCTTGCTATTACTGCATGGATACTACCCAGAATATGCAGGGGTATTTATGAATCTCAACTGAATCTATCTAATAATTTAGATAATTTTCATTGAGTGAATGAGGAGTTTTTCTTCCTGTTGGTTAAAACTGACAGGAAGCTTTTTTACTGAGGATTCTTTTTGTCTCATATTAATTTGCCATGAATTAATATTTAATTAATTTACTAAAGCTCTTTTAGATTTCCCCAGTTGGGAATCAAGACCAATATTTAATTGGTACTTTATTCTCAGGTGGAAACACGGCGGGGAATCTAATTTTTTATTAAACTTTTTATGAGGAAAATGGCAGTGAGTGAAATTATTAATAATAAATTTGAAACTTTTTTTAAACTTTATTGGTCTTGCAAAAAGCAGGATGAAAACCGAGAAAAGGAGATTTTAGAAAAGGGGCAGGAATTGATTTTATTGATTAGGTCGAGTGAAGAGGATTTTACCTCTCTTTCTCTGGTTACAAATTCAATAGTTAACCAGCTTGAAAGTAAAGCTCCGGAAGACCTTAATCCGTATTTATCGATGACTTCTTCGGGTTTCTTCTGTGAGGCTCGCAGATAGCCCCCTCCGCACGGAAGCAGCGCCGCTAAACTTATTTTTTTAGGTTTAGCGGTTTTTTTTACCCATTTGCGACTTTGACATCCTGCTCAATAAAGAATAAAGTGTCCAAGATTTTAAACCCTCAATCTATGTCCGAAAACCATCTCATCACGAACCGAAAAGCCAAAGTAACCGCGTGGAAAAACGCCGGATTTTCGGGTTACGCTACAAAATTTGACCGAACGCATACCACCGCTGAAGCCAAAACCCTGATCGAAAACGAAACAAGTGTTTTGCAAGAGGCTGGACGGTTGATGAAAGAGCAAACCAACTCAGAATATGCTTTGTGCGGGAGAATTATGCAGTTGCGAGACATGGGGAAAATGGCGTTTCTAAAGATTCGGGACAAGGACGGAGATTTTCAGATCTGTTTGGCCAAAAATGTACTGGGTGACGGCGTACCCTTTGAAAAAGGAACAAACCCAGAACCGGGATTTAAGTGGTTTATTAAAAACCTTGATTTAGGTGATTTTGTAGGATTTAGAGGCGAATTTTTCGTAACAAAACACGGGGAGCCAACACTCATGGCGGCAACGGTAGAACCACTTTCCAAAGCGATCCGTCCATTGCCAGAAAAATTTCACGGCCTCACTGATCGAGAATCGTGTTACCGAGAACGAAACCTTGATCTGGCCACCAATGCGGAAACCTTTGAACGGTTTCGTTTACGATCAAAACTCGTGCAAGAAGTACGGGCTTTTTTTGCGGAAAAACAGTTTGATGAGATTGAGACTTCGATCCTGCAAGGTCAAGCAGGAGGCGCAATGGCAGAGGTTTTCACGACCCATCATAAAGCCTTGGATCATGACTTTGTCCTACGAATAGCGCTTGAACTTGATCTGAAACGAGCGGTTAGTGGGGGAATGGAGCGTATTTTTGAAATCGGGAAGAATTTTCGAAACGAGGGAACGGATCCCTCACACTTACAAGAGTTTACGATGTGTGAATGGTATGCGGCGTACCAAGATTTGGAAACGAATAAAGAATGGACCGAAGAACTTTTTCATCGTTTGTGCGCAAAAGTTTTTGGGAAAACCGTTTTTACCGTTGTGGACACGGAAGGCAATGAGACGACTATTGATTTTGGGGGAAAATTTGCGGAAAAAGGTTTTCCACAACTTTTACAAGAGTACGCTGATTTAGACATGTTTACCGCGACCGATGACGCGGTTCGTGCGAAGGCCAAAGAAGTCGGGGTTGAAAAAATAGAGGGTGTCGGACGCGCCAATTTATTAGACGATATTTACAAAAAAACGGCTCGATGCAAGCTCATTCAGCCGACTTTTGTCTATGATTATCCAGAAGACCTAAAACCCCTAGCTGCCCCAAACGGCGACGGAACCGCTTCGTGTTTTCAGCTCGTGGTGAATACTTGGGAAATTGTGAATTCTTACGGAGAACTAATTGACCCGATGGTTCAGCGCGCCTTATTTGAAAAACAGTCTGCGGCAAAGGCGGCAGGGGATGTTGAAGCAATGGAGATTGACACAGTTTTTCTCGAAGCCATGGAGCATGGATTTCCGCCGATGACGGGATCTGGATTCGGAATCGATCGATTGTGTGCGATTTTTTCGGGTCAGGCAAATCTTCGAGATGTGGTGCTTTTTCCAACGCTGAAACCAGTGGTGGAAAAACTTTCATCTAAACAACTAGAAGCCAAATACCAGGCTAAAAAGGTGGTTATTATCGCGAATCAAGATCTGCCTCGTGGGGTAACGGCCAATGCGATTGGGCAGTTGGGGATTTCTATTGGAGGGCATTCTGAAGAATCTTTGTTTGAAGCAAAAGTTCTGCACGATGCGGATGATCAAGTCCACTACACGGATTGTTTTTACGGAATGGTGAATCTCGCGGGTAGTCAGGCGCAAATGGCGGAATTTGTAACGAAGTGTTATGACGCGAAGGTGCAGGTTTTTGATTTTTCGGATATTATGCGAAAGGCGCATACAGACGCGCAAATGCAAAAGGGTTACAAGGCAAAAAAGACGACGGATATTGAGTACATAGCGGTTGGGGCTTTGGTGCCAGCAGATTTTGAAAAGGAATTTTTGTCAGGATTAGCGTTATTTTCGTAGGGACCTATTTAATATCTTTATTGAGACAGAGAGGTTTAATGTTGCTGTGCCTCCTTAACAGAAGTTTAACAAAATAAATTGACTTTTTGTAAACAGCTCTTATGGTGCGCTTATGAAGCCTAATAATTTTCTGACGGAAGAAAAAATAGCCGAAATAAGAGCGGGGCATTTCCCGGAAGGGGCTGTCTTGCCAGCGGTAAAGCAGATAAGCGGTTTTTTGGATTTTGTTCAAGAAGGTGTCTCTAGAGAGGTAGGGACCGTTATTAATTGGAAAACGAAGGGTTTTGCAAAGCTGGATGATAGGACAAATAAACTTACATACCAGGAAAAAGGTGATAACACTTTTGAGGTAGCCTTAAATAGTAAAGTTGTTGGGACTATTTCAACAGAAGTGCAAGAAGCTTTTGAATGGGTATCGGATCTGGTTGAAAAAGCCATCGAGGAAATGAAAGAATCGATAAAATCTAAAAAGGAAAGTATTCCGCATGAAGAGGATTGGAATTTTATTGAAGAGAAGAATCCTATTGCCTTTGAGGGGGATAAAGAAAATGGTATGTCAGGATATTTTAAATTAGATATGGGGAATAAGAAGCTTGAAGGTCTTACCGATGAATGTTGGTTGTTGGAATCGGCAGCACAACACATCGCGCCGTTGGTGACTGGGGAAAAGGAGGTTCCTACCTTTACCTCAATACGAACACAGCGTTTGATAGACTATGACAATGTTCCACAGGATGTCGAGGTTAAGTTTAGGCTTAAAAAAGTTAGGAAAATTTATAAGATAGAGGTTGTCTTTTTAGAAACAGCAACAGGGGAGGCTTTTATGGCGAGTGAGTTTGAGGCGAGGGTGATGCGTGAGGATTCATTTAAAAATCTTATCAGGATAAAGTGATTAAAAAATAAATAATAAATTTGACAAGCACTGATTAATCCGCTAAAATATTCTCTCGTTATACCCGTCCGCTCAAAAAATGCCAAGTTAAGGGCTTCCTATTTTGAGCTCCCGAGTACTGGGATTTGAGCGCTTATTTTGAAAAAATATAAGCCACCTAGTATAACATAAAAAAACGACATGAATAAAATGAATGAAATTATTGACGTGAAGCATCTTGAGAAATTGAAGACGTATTTTGAGCAAAAACCAAAGATGATTGTTCTTGCTCATGCTAACCCAGATGGGGATACTCTTGGGGGAGCGATTGGTGTTTATCTCGGGTTGAAGTCAGCAGGGCATGACATTGATATTGCGTGCATTGATGGCGTTCCTGAAAAGTATCAATTCATGGCGGGTACGGATCTTGTCATGACGGATTTTGATGAAGATAGTTATGATGCGGTTATTTTTGTAGATTGTGGTAATAAAAAAATGGTAAAGTTTCACGAAACAAAGCCACGAATTCATTCGGATAAAATGATCAAAATCAATATCGATCATCACGCTTCAAATGATCATTTTGGGGATATTAATTTTGTACCGCTAAATGTTTGTTCCTCTACAGAAGTGGTTTACCGATTGCTTCAGCAGTTGGACATAAAAATCACCCCAGCGATAGCCACGGCGCTTTTGTTGGGGGTTTACACGGATACAGGGAGCTTTATGCATCAGAATACAACTTCTTCAAGTTACCAGGTCGGGGCGGAGTTATTGCGTCTTGGGGCCAATTTATCTCAGATTTCCAATAAAGTTTTCCGTTCTTATGACCTGAAAACACTGCGTCTTTGGGGAAAGGTTTTGGAAAACTTGCATGTTACGGCGGACAGAGCGGCGATTGTCGGGATTAAAAAAACAGATTACACTTCTATTGGAGCGACACGAGCGGATCTAGAAGGGGTGATTGACTATGTGAATGCCTTGCCTGAGGCGGACTATTCGGTATTACTCTCCGAAGACGAGCAGGGGAGTGTCAAGGCCTCTTTGCGAACAAGACGGGATGACATAGACGTGAAGGCTTTAGCGGAAAAATTCGGTGGTGGTGGGCACGTAAAGGCCGCTGGATTCACTATTCCCAAAGGACATTTGGAAAAAGAAATTAAATGGAAAATTGTGACAGAGGGGTAAGTTGAATTTTCTGTTGACAATGTTTATAATTTTGTATAAAAATATTATGAATTTTTTATGAATATAATATAGATGGAAAAGAATAAGATTAGAGCACTGAAATCAAATATGAAGCAAGAATCGGGGAAGGCAACCCATTGGTTTATTGCGGATTTATCACTGATAATATTTGCTGGCTGTTTTGCCATCATAAATCCAATAGGTAAAAAAGCTAATCAGCATACAGATAATCCGTATAAGAAAATTCCAAGAATAACGACGCCAATAGTAAAATCACCACCATTACTCCCTAAGGCACTTAAAATTAAAAGAGGAGTAAGGGTAAGAGGATTGAAAGAGCCGACGATTCGCGCTATTTCGGCTATTGTTAAAGATTGTGGTAAAAAATGCAATGTGGTCTTAACTTCTGCTACAGAAGGCTCTCATAAAGAAGGTGGTCATGATGAAGGGAGGAAATTTGATCTGAGGACAGCTGAAAATACAAATTGGTCAGGTGCCGGGTTAGTAGCTTTAGATAAATTTATTATGACAGGATCTTTTTCGTACTCAGGAGAAAGAGGTGATGGTCCGACGTATCACTCGGATAAATATAATACTAGCTGTACGCTAGAGCGTAAGGCTACTAAAAATGCACATTGGGACTGTTCTGTGAAACAGTAAATCTCCGACAGAGATGATCTTAATACCGGACGGGGTGTGTCGAATTTTGGGTGTACATTAAAATAGACCAACCCCGTCCGAAACATTTTAAGGGGAAAAAACAAAAAAAGCGTGAAGCAGGATTTAACCCTGTTCCGGCAGAAACTTTCTTATTCAAACGCCCCCTGAGTCCCCCGCTTAATCTCAAGCGGGGGAATGTTCCTTGTTTTTTGGAACCGCATACTAACTTCAACATCCACCATCTTTGTGCAAAAAACGTGCCTAAATAAACCTAATTTTCCCCTTTAAAATAAGCCCTAAAACTTTTTTAATCTTTTTGGTTGCCCAAGTTACCTATAAAATATAGACTAGTAATCTAGCATAATTTAATTTTTACCCGAATTAAAATTATGAACGACAAATGACCATTTACAAGCTATTTAAGGCTTGTACTCGGTTAAATCTACAAGCTTATTGAATACTTTTTTTATTCAAATTAAAGGCGCTATTTTTTTGCACATTTTTTCCACAATACAGGAGGATTTGGAAAAAGAAATTAAATGGAAAATTGTGACAGAGGGGTAAGGGGCTACACTTCAGAAATCACCTCAAACCCATTGATACTTCCGACAAGGGCCAGCCCATAAATATTTTTAAGGCCTTTTTTATGGAGTTTTTCGGCGGTTTTTTGAATAGTGGCACCAGAGCCAACAGCATCATCAATAAGGAGTACATTCCCCGAAAAAGCTTGAAGCATCGGATCAATAAAAATAGTTTTTTCAGCATTCTCTATTCGTTCAGCACTTTTTTTTAGTGTTTTTTGAGCGATGATGATTTCTCCGTGAGACTTAAAAATAGGCACTTGGAAAAGAGGAATATTGAGGAATTTTTTGAGTCCAGGGATAAAAGGGTGTTTTCGTTTGAGGGAATGAGGAATATAGCCAATAGCCGTGATATTATGGGTGTTGATGATTTTTTTTATGAGCGGATCGGCCCAAGCATAGACCTCTTTCAGGATTTTAGTATCTTCGGAAAGTTTAGCGTGGAGTACGAGTTGTCCCCATTTTGTTCGTCCAAAAATTTCATAGGAAAAAAAGTCGAGATACATCGCCTTTTTCAGGACCTTTTGTTGGGGAAATATATCATAGAATTTTTGTGTGGCATCTATATATCCATCCTTACGAAAACGATTATATTTTTCAAAAATACGAGCATATTCCTTTTGTTTTTTTACCAGTTCAAAACCCCTCTTATGACACCAATGGACAAACCCTTTTGTACCTTCGATTCGTTTACCTTCGGGGGTTATGGTGAGCCAGTTTTGTTCGAGTAGCGGATTTTGTTCTTGATGAATCAGGGTGGTATCTTCCTTTGTATTTGCCTTGTAGGCAACTTTGGGAGCAGAGCCTTGTTTTATTATGGCTTCTTGTTCCATAAGTTTTTTGAGGTGCCGATGCATCATGACATTTGATATTTCAAAAACATCCACCAATTGCTTTACCGAAAGGGGAAAAGGTGATTTTTGGATATATTTCAAAATTTTATCTCGTGTCGATGAAGGTATGTTTTTCATGTTTTAGTGATTTGTAGTTCATAGTTTACTATAAACTATAAACTCTGAATAGTGAAAAGTACGAAATAATTCACTAAATTTTTCGACAAAGGGCAATATTCTAAGATAGAATGGCTTTGGTTGACAAGCCGATCTTGCTACAGAACTATCTGTACCTAGAACCTCAAGACGCTTGGGGTTTTTTTTATGAAAAAATAAATTCTAGGAAAGTATGGATACAAAGCAAAGTTCCCCTCTTTTTGAAAGAGGGGAACGCAAGGGGTGTTATCTGAATCAATGCATCTTAATCCATCTCAGAATATCATCACAAACTTCATCAATATTATTGAAAACATCGCTATTAGAAAATCTCAAAACTTCTATTCCAAAACCTCTAATGTAGTCTGTTCTTTGTTTATCGTAAGCAATAGCTTTTTCTTTATTGTGCTGACCTCCATCAATTTCTATGGCTAATTTTTTCTGAGGACAATAAAAATCTACAATATACTTCCCAATTCCATATTGTCTTACAAATTTAACCCCTAAGCCTTTTTTTCGAAGAAAACCCCATAGTAACCGTTCTGTCTCTGTGGCTTTATTCCTTAAATTCCTACGGTATTCTTTCTGTTGTTTTGTATTAAAAATATCAGACATTTTGATTAATTTACTAAAAAGTCTTAAGTTTTCCGGACAAAAAATCTAGCATAGTAGTCTGGTTGGGAGGTTTGGGAGATTTTCTGTGAACGACATTTACAGGAATGATAGTTCGAATAAAAATAAGAAAAGAGTGA
>JALWQU010000013.1 GCA_026982915.1 Candidatus Altimarinota bacterium
ACGACTTTTGTTTCGGTGGTGGGTTTTCCAGCTGATCGTTTTTTGTTTGCGGGATTTTTACCACACAAAAAAGGACGACAGACTTTTCTGAAATCGTTAGAAAAAAGCACGGTCTCGACTATTTTTGATGAATCGGTGCAGCGCTTTCCACGGTTACTAAAAGAACTATCAGAATATATCGGGCCCGATCGACAGATTGGCGTTGGTCGTGAGTTAACTAAAAAATTTGAGGATATTTTTCGAGGAACGGTCAGGGAGGCCTTGGACTACTTTACCGCCGAAAATACCAAGGGGGAGTTTGTGGTTTTGGTTCGTGGGGTTTGAGTTTGCTAGAACAACCCCATCTGTGTTGAAGTATTTACTTCTTGAGCATTGCTAGTTAATTTATCGACCCGTCGATGAAGGCTGTTAAACCCTATTTTTGTAAAAAAAGCATGGAATTTTTCGGCCTCTAGGTTGAATTCGTTATCCTTTGTAAACAGAAAATCAACCGGCACTTCAGGATGAATCGTGGCGAGTTCTCGACAATGGAGCGCGTACTCCCGATGTGCTTCAAATTTTTCTCGAACTTTTGGTTTGAGCTTATCGAGGTTTTTATAAATCGTGTCAAAATTCTGATATTCCGAGAGTAAGGCGGTGCAGGTCTTTGGTCCGACTCCAGGGATACCCTTGTAATTATCCGAGCTATCCCCACAAATAGCCTTGTAATCAACGATCTGGTGTGGGTAAACCCCGAGTTTTTCAAAGGTTTTTTCCGCGTCAAAAATAAGCGGTTCTCGTCCATTGAACTTGGCAAGATGGATTTTGTCAGAAATAAGCTGCAAAAAATCTAAATCACCACTGAGAATAAAACTTTCAATATTTTGTGCTTCGGCTTTTTTGGCAAGTGTGCCGATAATATCATCGGCTTCAAATCCAGGTTTTATAAGTTTTGGGATGCCTAATGATTCGATCATTTCCATAATAATCGGGATTTGTTCCAGAAATTCATCCGGGGCTTTTGTTCGCTGGGCTTTGTAGTTTTCATCCATTTCGTGTCGAAATGTTTTTTCAGGAGCATCTACCGCAATGACGAGGAAATCTGGTTCAAATTGCTCAATGGCTTGCAGAATTGTCGTAGCACAACCAAAGACCGCTCCAACCGGTTTGCCATTGTAATTTGGCGCAAATTTAACGGCATAAAAAGCCCGAAACATCATGGCAAAACCGTCAATAAGGAGGAACTTTTTCATGATTTTTTTTAGAGTATTAGGGAACCACTACAAAAATACTCAAGAGGACCCAAAAGATCAATTTTGTTTTATTCTAGAATAAAATTTGGTAATCTAGTCTGAAAATTAAAAAAGGAAGGAAAGAATCAATTACTGATTCTTTCCTTTTTTATTGGTTCTTCACTGCGTATTGGGTATTCACTCATAATGAATCCCAATACATAAGTTATTTTTTATTTCTTATATTTTTCCAACAAAATAGGAATTTCAATTCCTTGATCATGGGCCCGGTTTACGACCCTTCTGATGGTGGAGAGATTCCCTTTTCCCTGAGAAATATCTATTTGAATTGTCCAAAGGACATACTGGGCAAGGAGAATCTCAGATCTTAAGGGAAATAAGTCTCTATTCCTTTTTAGCAAAAATTTCCTCCTGAGACCATAAAATAATATACCGCGAGATATTCTCTCGAAGGCCTGAGTGATTCTCATCAACCTTAAGAGTTTATTGGCCATCTGCGGATGTTTTTTTAGCGTTTTTGTTGCCATAAAATGGCTTAACAAGTCAGGGTCGTTGAGAACCCTTATCTCAAGGAGGATTCGCATCCCGAAGACGACATTGCCATCCTCGGAAAATTTCTTGATGGCCACACAAAGTGTGGCTATGCGAGGAAATTTTCTTTTGTTCCTATAGTTTCTTGGCCCTGGGGCAAAGAAATACGAAACAGCTTTCCCTTGACCCGCGTATTTTATTTGTTTTTTTGCCTCCTCTATGGGTATGTTAGGATTTAGCTCTCTCATGATGGATATTACGGTGGACACTACTCTTCACCTCTTTGTTTTTAAATTTAAAATACTCTCTTACTCTAATCTTAGGCAGCTTGAATGAAAAATCCCCTAAAAAATAAGTAACTATTCAGCCATTCTGAAAAAACAGCTCTAAAATTATAGAAAAAGAGCCAAAAAAGTTTGACAGGATTTTGAGACAAAAAAGCAGTAGTCATAATAAAACATCGTTGATAAGGTGTTTTATTG
>JALWQU010000014.1 GCA_026982915.1 Candidatus Altimarinota bacterium
ATACATAGTTTTTTTGGGTCGGATGACGAAAAATAAGATCAATTTCACCGCCTTGGGCATGAAAATTTTTCTCGATAAATTCATACCCTTTTCGCATGAGAAACTTGGCAGCAATCGCCTCACCTATAGCGCCAAACTGTTTATTTCTAGTGGTCATTTATTTGGAATGGTCTAATTATATTTTTACGGAACATTTTATATAAGATATTACACAGGTTCTGAGGCAAAGCCAAAGAAAGACAAGATTTTTTTATCAAACTTTCCTTCTCTAGCTTATAAAATTCACTTTATAATTCCGCTCATTTAGCTATTATTTATCCGCAATACTAAATAATCAAAAAACAATGTCCTTTTGCCAAACCGTTCAGCATAATAAATCACAGTTACGGGCTCTTTTCCCGGAGACGCCGCTACAATACTCAGACTATCTAAGCGAAAAATATGAGGCAAAAATTTATCTTAAACGAGAAGACCTAACCCCGGTCAGGAGCTACAAAATTCGTGGAGCGTTTAGCTTTATTTCACAAATGACGGATACGGAAACAAAACGAGGCGTTGTTTGTGCTTCGGCGGGAAATCACGCACAGGGTTTTGCGTTTGCGTGTGCGCATTTTAAGATCAAAGGCGATGTTTTTATGCCGACCACTACACCACAACAAAAAATCACCAAAACAAAAGTCTTTGGTGGTGAATTTATAAAAATACACCTCGTAGGGGATACCTTTGATGAAGCGAATAAAGCGGCTATTACTTATTGTGAAAAACAACAATCGGCTCTAGTGCCTCCGTTTGACCATCCACGAATTATTGAAGGGCAGGCGACGGTTGGGGCGGAGATACTGGATCACTTTACACCGGATATTATCGTGTTACCTGTCGGAGGTGGCGGTGTGTCAGCGGGGATTTCTACTTTTTTTGCCCAAGAAGCCCCCGATACAACAGTTTATTGTGTTGAGCCTATTGGGGCGGATGGTCTGGCCCAAAGCCTCAAGGCCGGTAAAATTGTCGAGCTAAAAAAGGTAGATACTTTCGTCGATGGGGCGGCGGTTTGTAAGATAGGTACTTACACTTTTGAGAAACTGAAACAAAATATCAAAAAGCCCGTTATCTTATGTCCTGAAAACAGAATCTGTCAGACTATGCTGGATTTTCTAAACCGTGAAGGGATTGTTATGGAACCCGCAGGAGCTTTGTCCGTCGATGGATTAAAAGACATTGCGAATGACATTAAGGGTAAAACGGTGGTATGCGTGGTTAGTGGGGGAAACTTTGATTTTGAGCGATTACCGGATGTAAAAGAGCGAGCCATGAAATTTTCAGAAACGAAAAAGTATTTCATTTTAGGGCTTCCACAAAGGCCGGGGGCTTTACGAGAGTTTCTTGATTTACTCGGGCCAAATGATGATATCGCTCGTTTTGAGTATCTGAAAAAATCTTCGAAAAACTTTGGATCGGTCTTACTGGGAATTGAGACGAGTGACCCAAAAAACTTCAAAACGCTTTTCGCCAAGATGCAGTCGGCTGGATTTGGATTTGAAGATGTAACCGATAATGCGATTCTAGCCGATTTTGTGCTTTGATGATTTGAAATAAATCCTTATCTGTGATAGAATGGACTGATTATTTCAAAAAAATTAAATCCACGCTCTATGTTATTTCTTTCTCATCGAATATGGTTAAGGCTCGTACTGGTAAGTTTTTTATTCATGAGTACGGCCTCCTTGGCGATTGATGATACTGTTTTTTTCCCCGGAAAAGAAACTTTTCAGGGAACTATCGGGAGTGTTGGAGAAACGGATGATGGTGGAGAATCACAAATGGCGCTCTACTATATCCCAAAGCTTACCAATCTATTGTTATGGATTGTAGCACCTTTTTTAGCGGTAATGTTTATCTATTCGGGGCTTAAATTTATTTATGCGGGAGATGACGATGAAGCCTTGGGGGAGGCCAAGAAATTTTTCTTATACGGTATTATGGGGATTATTTTCATCTTCATTAGTTACTCATTGATGAAGGTGGTCTATAAAATCATTGCCGATGATAGTTCAGCGGTAGAAACGGCGTCCTCAGAACAATAAAAGCTAATGAAGGAGGCATTTTTTCGTGGTTTCTACAGAATAAAAAAAAGTCTGAACCCATTTCATGGGTGCAAACTTTTTTTGGTTGCGGAGGCTGGATTCGAACCAACGACCTACGGGTTATGAGCCCGTCGAGCTACCAC
>JALWQU010000015.1 GCA_026982915.1 Candidatus Altimarinota bacterium
GGTTACAGGCGTTTATCTGCTCAAAATGAAGGCAAGTGATTTTAGTCAAACGAGAAAAATTATTGTTGTAAAATAATCGTGACTATTCAGTTTAAGTCATTTGTTAATCATTTTCAAGCTGCTGAAGCAGCTATTTGCTTTTTGTTTTGGATTTTACACCATGCTGAAGCATGGTGTTTGTTCAAAAAACTGATTGAATTAAGGGGCTGTATCAGAAGCTAAAAAGTTTAATAAAAACCACGAAGTTTTTTAGTTAAAAGTCAAGCTTTTTTTCTTGGACGGTGTTATGTTCAAGAAAAAATGTTCTTTGGAAAAAAGGCATCAATTTAAGGAAAGCGGCGGGAATTTGATCCCGTTCATGACGACTTGTTCGTTTTGGGACTGTTCCTGCGCTTTCCGTTTTATGTTTTGTCTTCGCGATATGGGTGCATTTTTGTCTGGCTGTTGATAGCGGCGATTTTTATCGGTTTGTTTGACCTCTTTTTTAGATACGTGTCGATTTCGATAATTTCGATCGATCGCCGGGTCAAATTTGGTTTTATTTTTCAACATGCCATAGATAATTCGTAAAATTTTATGCATGCATACACCGATCGCATCCATTTTGCATTTTCCCTTTTTCAGTTGATTGATATAAATTTCTTTAATTAAGGGATTTTGATGAATCGCGGTTAAGGCAACCATAAATAAGATCGCCCGGGGTTCTTTTCTGCCCTGTTTACTCATGCGAACGCCTCTGACCCCATCGCCACTGGATTGAAAAACAGGGGGTAAGCCAAAATGGGAAGCCAAATGTTTGGCTTTCGGAAACCGCTGAATAGCTCCGATTTCGAGGAGTAACCCAATGGCGGAAGAATCGCCAATGGACTTAAAGCTTTTGATCAACTCCAAGTCTTCCGGTGGGAACCGATCCTTAAGGAGTTTGAGCTGTTGCTCGAGTAATTTTTCCAGGTCTAAAATACGAGCTGCAATAATCCGGATACTATCTTCAGCGAGTGCATCGTCCATGGACGCCACGCTATGTTTTGCATTTTCAATCAATTGGCGCGCTCTGGCTTTGGAAATATAGGGTATTTTAGCCACGGCTTCTATGGATGCTTGGCTTAACCTCATGGCTGTGGGAAATTGCAGGAGTAACTTAAGCACCCATTTACGGACGCCGTTTTTACAGAAAACAAGTATTTCAGGATTGGATTCATAAAGCATGGTTTCCAACTGATTGAGATAGGATGCTTTCTCTTTGGTTAAGGATTTCATTAATTTCCATTTCCGGCGTTGGGCATAGTAATAATCGTGTTGTTGATAAACCACCTTTTCCGGATGCGTGATTAAGTATTCGGCAATATTTCTGGCCGAAAGCTTATCGGTGGTGATACGATTTAATCCGGCTTTACTATTATGATGGACGCCGCGAGGATTCAATCGGGCAATGTATAACCGAAACTGTTCTTGAAATTTGTGTAAAGCCTGATACCAATTGTTTTCATACCCACCCGTGCTTTCAACGGCTGCAAAAACGGTGGCGTCCTCATGGGCGTTAAAAAATTGGGTCAGAAAAGCAAACAGGTTGTTATGCCCGGTAAAGGTGTCATCCAAGCGAAAGCTCTCTTCAACGATTCGCCTGGTGGCATCTAACATGATAAAATCAGCATAACCTTTGCTCACATCAATTCCAAAATAGTAATTTGGCATAGACGACTCCTTTGGATTTGTGTTTTTAGAATTTGTCAGAGAATATCAGTCTTGTCAAATGCGGTGTCAATGCACCAAGTTTTTTATCGACTTTAGTCTGACAGAAGGAAGATACTTCGTGACGAGCTCGAAGCTCACAATACGAACCTTCTCTTCTATCAGAATACAAATTCTTTTCCTAAATCCAAAGAACTTTTTTTGACTTGATTGAAATTTTTTATTTTTGTACTTTAAACATACAAGGACACGAAGATCACGAAGAACTTATAAGTCTGTTAACTTATTTATTTTCAAAAAATATTCTTTGTGACCTTTGCGCCTACTTTGCGACCTTTGCGGTTTCAAAAGGCTTTTGATACAAACCCTAGTAAATGACAGCAAGCTAAGCAGCCGCTTCAGCGGCTTCTAAAATGCGCATACCTGAAAAGTAGCAAATAATCAAAGGTTGGATTTATCATGCAGTTTTAAGAAAGTTGCTGGGGGCAAACGATATTTTGAGATTTTGCGGAAGGAGCAAAACAATGA
>JALWQU010000016.1 GCA_026982915.1 Candidatus Altimarinota bacterium
GGGAATATGTAGGAATATCATGTTTTTATGAATTTGAAAGTTATGGGGAGGGGCAACATAATCAAGGGATTTATAAAATAGAAGATTACTCAAAACAAGAAAAATTATTTTTAGTTTCTGCATTAAACGCAAAGATATATAGATCTATTTGTGGTAGTTCAACAATTGGATCTAAAATGAAAGAAATGAAGTCTGATGATTTTTCATCTTTAGTGTTCCCAAACTTCCCAGAAGAAAAACAAAAAGAAATTGCGAAGTTGTATTATAACAAAGTAGAAAAAAATTCTGATTTGGATTTAGAAAATTATTTAAAAAAAGAAAAATCACGAAATGAAAAATTGGGAATTTTTCAGCTGAATATGGAAATTTTTGATTTACGAGAAACTTTGGAAAATTTGGTGTCTAAAATTGTGATGGAGGAGGAAATTCAGATTAGATTTCAAAAAATAATATGAATAAAAACACTACCGCACTGGAATCTTTTAAAAACTTTGTTTTTTTTGAAACAAAAACAGGGAAAGTAAATATTGATGTGCTTTTTCAAAATGAAACCCTTTGGCTCACCCAAAAAATGATGGCAGAACTTTTTGAAATCAATGTGCCGGCGGTTTCCAAACACTTAAAAAATATTTTTGAAACAGGCGAATTATCAGAAAATACAACTGTTTCCATTTTGGAAATAGTTCGAAAAGAGGGGAAGAGAGCGGTAAAAAGAAAAGTTGAGTATTACAATCTCAAGGCGATTTTATCGGTGGGATACCGTACCAATTCACATCGAGCGATAGAATTTAGAAAATGGGCGAATACCGTTTTACACGAGTATGTCATAAAAGGATTTGCTATGGATGATGAACGAATGAAGCAAATAAAACACTTTGGAAAAGATTATTTTGATGAACTTTTAGAACGGATTCGAGAAATTCGTATGAGTGAAAGAAGATTGTATCAAAAAATAACCGATATTTATGCTCTTTCGGCTGATTATGATTCTCAGGATACTATTACAAAACACTTTTTTGCCTCCGTACAAAACAAACTGCATTGGGCCATAACGGGAAAAACAGCGGCTGAAATTATTTATACAGAAGCCGAATGGGGCTCAAAACTTGGAAAAAAGCGCCTAATGGGAAAATTTTAAAATCTGATGTGGTTATTGCAAAAAATTATCTCAATGAAAAACATATCGAAGAACTCAATAAAATTGTGAATGCCTACCTAGATATGGCAGAAATAAAAGCAACAAATAATCAGGTGATGAATATGAAAGACTGGGACAGGTATTTAATGCAGTTTTTAGAATTTTCAGATTATCCAATACTAAAAAATCTCGGGGAAATCTCTATGCTTGAAGCCAAAATAAAGGCTGAAAATGAGTATGGAAAATTTAGAGTCACTCAGGATAAAGCCTATGTTTCTGATTTTGATGCGGAAATAAAAAGCTATTTGCGGTCTCAAAAATAAATGGATGGATGAAATTTATGAATTTAATCGGTTTTTTGTCGGGCGGGAGGACAAATTGGAAATACCGTAGAGGAAAGATAAACTCCGTTCGACTCGGAAATTTAAAAGTATGACAAATTTTTTAAGATTTTTTCAGGAGACTAAAATCGCCCTCAGGATTTTCCAATAAGCAAGTAATTCTGTCTCCAAATTTTTCAAATTCTGGAACAAGATAGCTTTTTACGACAATGTACCCATCCTTTTTAGCCAGATCAAGCAGCTCCTTGGGGGCCAATTGAGGAGTCTGATCTGATTCCGCCAAAGCCAGGTCATAACTACCATATTCAATTTCTTTGGGAGCAGGTGCTCCCACGGTCCACGGAACTAATCGGGTTGATTTATTGGCTCTACAAGCCCCCTTCCAGCTATCCGTTTTATTTGTCGCTTTAGTCCAAAATACATTGTGAACAGGATCAATATTTTCTGGATTTTTGATACCATAACTTCTTAGTTTTTCTAAAATGCCTTCTTCGTAACGAGGGTCATTAACATTTCCAGTTTTACGGTAATCATCGTCAACATAATCCCAATGTCCCAGTACGGGAGGGTTTTTGAATTCATCCCGGTTAAGTACAATTCTAAATATTGGTGATCCTGTCGCTGAAAAGAGAAAGATGCCTTTGAAATCTGCGCCTAAATGTTGGCATAACTTCTGAAAAAAGCGTGATTCTGATTCTCTTAAACCTTGATATTTAGCCTTTTCGATAACATCAGTAATGGATTTTCTAAAGTGCATTCGGAGCTCTGTGCCTTGCAAAGTGAATTCATCATCACATACTATGTCTCCAAAGAAATCACCTAAAACAAACGGATTTCCATTGAAACATTCAGGGATATTTTCCCTACCATAGCGTTCGGTTACCGCAAAACCTAAATCGTCAAAAGTTTTACCAGTCACTTCATCAGGCATTGTGCCTTGATTTTTCCAAGTTTCAATCTGTCGTTTTATGGGGCCTAAAAGTTCGCTCCTGACGCTTCCGTATTGTGTTTCGGCAGAAATTAAATCCGTATACTCGTTTCCTAGAAAAGATAAATCTGAGTCAATTCTAAACTTCATTTAAGTTGTGATTATATATTATAATTTGTTAATGCTAAGCGAAGTCAGTCGCTAGGGGGCACGCCTCGTTTTTCAGGCTTGGGGTTCGGAATAGGCACAAGAGGTCATAGAAGGTACAGGCGGAGATGATACTTCTTGCTCGCTTTCAGCTCACCGAAGCTTCCAGCACCAAATCAAAGATTTGGGCTTGCAGTCGAACCCCTTTGCTTGGAGTTCGGAATCCCGACATATAATAAAAATCATCTGACCCCGAATGGGGATCAAATGATTTTTGGTACAGGCGGAGGGATTCGAACCCCCGACACCCGGTTCCGAAGACCGGTGCTCTATCCAGCTGAGCTACGCCTGCTTCGTCGTCAATGACTCCAATTATTTCACGAACTCACTTTGTTCGTTAGTTCCATAATCTTCATCATTGTCTCCTCTCCTCATAAAAGCGCGCTATCGCTCTCCGCTTTTACTCGGGTGAAACACATGAGATTTCAATCATTTCGTAATCTCATTTCATTCGATGACTACATGATTTACATTACCTCCTCCTCTCAAAAAAAATGGCGACTAACTTTAGCTTCATTAGCCATTTTTTTTCGGGAAGCACGGAGTCCTATTCCAAAGAGCTAATTGACTCTAGATATTTAAAAATATACTTCAAGTTTTTTTGTTGAGTTTTTGGTGAAAATTTGGTATAATGGCCAGATTTTTTGATCACAAAAACAAAAATGAAAAATTTAAAAAAAATATTAGAATTGGTTTTTGCCTTTCTGTTAGGTAAGAAGCTTGTAGAAAAAATTTGTTCAAGGATTAAACCGAATAAATCGGAGGTCGTAGCGCTAACGCTTCCCAAGAATGAATTTTGGCGAACGCCTACTTTCATTGGTAGTGTCGCCTTTATTTTACTGGTGCTGCTTAACGGGAACCTTATCAAGCAGTATTCATACCTTTTCAAGGCCAGTTTGCTGGATATAAAGTCAGTAGAGTTTGATGGGACGGTTTTACCGATCGCCAAAGTTCCGAACTGGGTAGAGCTTTCCGAGTCTGAACGAAAAATGACTTACGATCAGCTACCAAAATCAAAGCTGGTGTCTATTCCCGCCTACAATGTCTCGTCTTTTCGTCTCGGAATGACCTGGAAACCGAATAATGCCAAAGAACGAAACGCTTATGTAACCTACCCGGTTCCCTATATGGGAAACTATAAACTGGACGGAACAGAGCATTCTGGTTCGCATCTTGGTATTGATATAAAAGCGCCTAAGGGAACGCCGGTCTATGCTATTGCCAATGGGGTTGTCTATAAATCAGAATATCAAAAATCAGGGTTTGGAAATTTTATTACTATTCGTCATGATGGCGTGCCTGATCCTCGGAAGTCCGGTAAAAAAGTAACGCTTTTTTCTAATTACGCTCATTTGTCGACCTCGTTTGTGACGGCTGGTGAAGTGATTAAAAAAGGGCAGCTCATCGGTAAAGTGGGGAATACCGGTATGGCGACGGCGTACCATCTTCATTTTCAGATAGATGAAGCGGATAGTCCTTTTCATCCGTATTGGCCCTTTAGTTGGAATGAGGTAAAAAAGGCGGGCTTAAGTTCTTATTATGATGGGGTAAAGTATGGATTGGGGAAAGAAAAAGCGCTTAAATATACGGTTAATCCCTTGATATTTGTAAAAAATAATACGGGTTATGTGAAGGCTGACAATCTCGTAGCAAACAGTGATCCGCGTATCATATCAGAAGTTTTAACCCCGCCGAAGAAAACAGTTGTAGTTGTAAAGAAACCGGCAATAAAAGTCGTAAAAAATGATCCAGAGAAAACGGATAATCCTGTTTATTTGAAAAATAAAACCAAGCCGATTGTTAAAAAAATAGAAAAAGTAATTAAAAAACCACTTATCGTAAAATCAAAAACTTCTAAGAAACTAGATATTGCGTTTGGTATGGATGATCGGTTTATCCCTGGTCAAGAAACAGCGGTGAGTTTAAAGATTAATCCTGACCAATTGGTGGCGACTTCCGGGATAGAAATAGGATCGACGCTGAAATCACGCGCCACGATCACCCCATCACGACTTTACCGAAAAGATTTTGATAAAAATGGGGAGGCGAAGGTTATCGTGAAAACAGATTCTTTATCGAATTTCCGACTCGTCGCGAAAGGGGATTTCGGAGAAGTAAAATCACCGGTTATGCGGTCACAAATTTTCACGGATGTTAGTACTAGTGATCCGTTTGCGAAGGCGATTAAACATCTACGAGACACGAAGGTCGTTAGCGGTTACAAAGACGGCTCTTTCCGTCCGAATGATACGCTGAATCGAGCCGAAGCGTTAAAAATCATCCTCCTCGTTAATCGAATTATCCTCAAAGAAACACCTTTTGAATTCTCCGATGTTCACTCGGGGCAATGGTTTGCGAAATATATTGGAACAGCCGTGAATAAGAAAATTGTTCGAGGATACAAGGATAAAACCTTTAGACCCAGTCGAGATGTTTCTCGGGCTGAGTTTCTCAAAATGTCGATATTAGCGGCCGGATTTGAGGTCGATGATAAACGATCTGGAGCACCTTATGCGGATGTATCGGCTGATTCATGGAGTGTGCCGTTCTTTTATTTTGCGGATAAATACAATTTAATCACCGAATCGAAAGGTGATTTGATTCACCCAAACCAGCCGATAACCAGAGGGGAGGCGGCGGAGGTTCTGTACCGACTCGGACGGTTGCGATTGTAGGCTCTAATAGCCATTCGCAATAGCAAACATACAACAAAGTTCTGTCATCCTGAATTTATTTCAGGATCTAACTATGTTATTGTTTCTCAATTGTGTAACCTTCATCGCTAGATCCCGATATGCATCGGGATGACATAGGACTTTTTTAAATACTATTTTGGGTATGTTTTCTAACGCCATTTGGACTTAGAACCTGTTTAATATCTTTTTCGAGACATAAAATTTAAGATTTTGAGCGAAAAAAGTGCAAATTTTTGAGGAATATCGAGATATTGCTCGGAAATTTAAAGTTTTTACAGCCAAAATATTAGATTTTTGTCCGAAATTTTTTGGTAATTACATTTTTACTAAACATTCTGTAAGATATTAAACAAGTTCTTAGGGTGTAAATCGAATACTGGATAGTTTTTGTGTTTCGAATTGAATAGGCGTAAATTTCACGAGGGTATTTTGGTTTGTTCGGTCTCTTACCGATGTTTCTGTATGAAAAGCTTGTCCCGCAATAATAGAGAAAAGTGCGTCCCCCGATCTTGAATAAAATTGTTGTTCGGACTGAGGCTTTATGGCGAGCGTAAAGGTTATGGATTCATCGGGCTGTATTGATTGATCCAGTCCCGTGAAAGCGTATTCACCGGTCTTGGCATTGGATAGCTCTTTTTCATAAGCATTAGCCTGGCTTCGCATTCTGACCGTAAAGTTTGAGACAGGCCCGGTGTTGGGTTCCTTGAAGCGTAGCTTGAAACGAAGATTATCCAGGTCGGCACGACCTTCGAGGGTATTCTTGACCGTAACGGTTCCGAGATCAATCCATCCTGAGTTTTTATTGATGGCTAGGAGTTCGCCATTGGCCTGCGTATTGATGATGACGCCTTTTTTTTCGGTTTCAATCGACTGCTTATACTTGTTGAAATTTCGTGGTTTGTAGGCTACTCGTCTCGCATTGGTCGCTTTCTTTTTTTCGAAGTTATTCGTTTTAGAGGTTCCGTTGAGCCTCGGCATGCCTAAAATCTTGGCAAAAGTCCAAGCGGCTTCTGCGCGTGAAACATGTTTTTCGGGATAGTAGAAAAGGCTTCGTGGAGACCTGAGTAGATCGATATCAAGCACCGAGGAAACAGATTTAGCGTACCAAGCTTTGGTCGGGATATCACGGAAACTATTGGGTGGAACATTTTCGGTATCGAGATCGAAGGCACGGGTTAGAATCGTGGCAAATTCGGCTCGATTTATTTTGTCACTTGGGTGAAAGAGTCCGTCAGATTTACCTCGTATCCAGCCTTTTTCACTCGCTATGGTGACGGCTTTGGCAAACCAAACATCGGTGGGAACATCGGGGAAATAATCTTGTGGAGTGATGTTTTCGGTATCAATTTTTTTTAAACGCAGAAGGATCGTGACGGCTTCAGCACGGTTTATTTCTCGGTTGGGCCGGAACGATCCATCACCAAAACCTTTCATAATATCAGCACTTTCGACGGTCTCAATCGCGTTCATGCCCCAGGCGGGAATCTCAGTGAAATCGGTAAAGTATCGAGCCTGTGTTGTACTCGAAACAAAAAGTATCAGGCTTAAAATCGGTATAAAAGTTTTTTTCATTGTTTTTGGGTTTTTTGCGTAATTTTAGGAACTATGAAGTATAAAATCAATTTTAAATTTTTGGCCTCTGAAAGGTAAGGCTTTCGGTGGCGGTTTTTACCGTATTAATTTCAATATTTGGGTTATGCGCTTGTATTCGTTTGATAACGGCTTTTACTAGCTTTTCAGGAACAGAGGCACCGGAGGTCAATCCGATATTTTGATAGGTAAAAATAGCTTCAGGGATAGATTCAGCGTTCTCAAAAAGTTGAGCCAGACGGCCTTCTTTTTTGGCGACAGATACGAGTTTTTTGGAGTTAGAAGATTTTTGTGAGCCAATGACGATAATAAAATCACAGGTCTGACAAAGGGCTTTAACGGCTGACTGTCGATTAGTAGTCGCGTAACAAATATCACCGGGGACCCGTAGGTGTGGGATTTTTTGTTTAAGGCCGTCTATTATTTCCTTAGTATCGCTTTCCGACAAGGTTGTTTGGGTTAGGCAGGCGACTTTTTGGTCATGGAAATCGGTTTCGGATAATTGTTCGGCCTCAGCCCTGTTTTCAATGATTTGGAGTGGAGCAACGCCTTTGATACCGAGATATTCTTGATGTTTTTTTTGTCCGATATAGAGGAGTTGATAGCCTTCGGAGTGTAGTTTTTCGGCTTCCCAGTGGACTTTTGTTACGAGTGGGCAGGTAGCGTCTATGGTTTTTATTTTTTTGTCTTGAGCTTTTTTTCTTATTCGTGGATTGATACCGTGAGCGGAGAAAATATAAGGTCTTCCGGCCGAGACCTGGTCTAAATCATCGGTAAAAATAACGCCTTTTTGTTTGAAATTTTCGACCACAAAGGTGTTGTGGACAATTTCGTGGTTAACGAAAACAGGGGATTGGTACTTTTTGAGAGCGGCTTCAACGATGTCTATGGCTCGTTCAACACCCGCACAAAAGCCACGAGGGGCAGCGAGGTAAAGGGTTTGTTTGTTTGAAGGCTGATTCATCGTGTTCATCGTATTTTTTTTGGCAAAACTGTCATTTCTTTTTTTGAAATGATTTCCTTTAAAAAACAAGAACTGTTCCTCACCTGGAAGGGGAGGCTAGGAGGGGTAGCCTGTCATTCTGAGCTTGTAGTACAGCTCAAAACAGCGAAGAATCTCATGTAGTTTGTCAGAGATCCTTCACCGAATCTATCGAGTTTGAAGTTCAGGATGACATTTTTTTTATAATTGGGAAAACAAAAAAATAAATCACGGTAAAAAAGAGATGATTTCCCTGTAAATATCCTGTTATTTATGGTACAATGCCCCGATGGCATTACCGATTCGGGAACAAGTTCAAGACCTTTTGGATCAAAATTTATTTTTGGATCCGAAGGTGCGGACGCGTATTGCCTCGGCGGATGATTTGACGCTGGCACAGATTTTGCCAACTTTACAGCAAATGGAAGCGGTTCAGCATCGGTTGATTACTTCGGCTTTAGCGGCTAATCCTCATTTTTTTTCTGATCTAAAAAATGGACTTACGCATGAGGTATTGTCCTCTCTTGTAAAAAAGGAAATAGCATCTCATCAGCAAGAAATTGAAACCGCTGAGCAAGAACTGTCACAAATGTTATCTCGGCTCTGATTCCATAATAAAAAATATTAAAATAATAAAAATATGAAAGTTTTACCCCACCGATCGTCGGAGTTTGTTACGAGGTTTGTTTATCTTAGTGCTCCAGATAAGGCTGATATTACCATTGTTCCAGCTGAAAAAGCTAAAGAGAAGAAAGATGGCGCAACACCAGAAAACGGGAAAGATTTACCAGGGGAAGTTAAAGCCATAAATGAGCGTATTTCAGCATTACTTAAAAGTGGAGAAATAGACAAGAAAGCAGTCAAGAAAATCATAAGTGAGGCTCTTCGGAAAGCCGATGAAAATGATGAGACAAAAGGTATGGTAGCGGACTTAGATGAAATTGAAGACCTAAATAAACTTTTGGATCGAGCGTTGGG
>JALWQU010000017.1 GCA_026982915.1 Candidatus Altimarinota bacterium
AAAAATGGAGTTACAGGATCTGAAGCGCTGACCTGTTTATTTGATAAAAATTCTCATTGTCCTATATTTGGGACTGAATAGTTACAAATAAAGTAATGGGTGTAGGTAGCAATGAAGAACCTGATCCAATACGACCAGATAACGATATAACTAGTGAGCTCGCTCCAGAAGTAGCTGCAGCAGTTATGGCATCGACAAAAGTACGACAAGAAGAAAAAGCCGCAGAAGATGCCGAAAAAAATCGAGGAGAAAGTACTGGTTATGTTGAGGACTAGAGGTGTTTCCAATTATATACTTTTTATAGGTCTCGCACTACAAAATACTCGATAATTGTACCAATCGAGAAGCGTATCCCCATTCGTTATCATACCAAGCGAGAACTTTTATCATTTTATCCCCCATGACCATTGTCTGATCAGCATCAACGATAGATGACCGTGAATCACACTTGAAATCAGAAGAAACAAGTGGTCGAGTTTCAAATCCAAGAATACCAGGGTTTTTATCCGAAGCGGCTTTTAAGGCCTCGTTAACTGATTCTTTGGTAACCGATTTATCAACATTTACCACCAGATCTACCAAAGAAACCGCTGGCATTGGTACGCGAATAGACATGCCATTGAGGACGCCGTTTAGTGCTGGCATAACAAGTCCAAGCGCTTTTGCTGCTCCAGTTGAAGTCGGGATGATGTTTTCGGCTGCTGCTCGAGCTCGTCGTAGATCAGAACACCCCATATCCAAAATCCGTTGACTGGTGGTGTAAGAATGAACCGTTGTCATAAGTCCTGATTTGATCGTAAACGCTTCATGTAAAACTTTGGCCACAGGTGCGAGACAATTGGTCGTACAAGAAGCATTTGAAATAAGAGTTTCATTCCCGGTTAATATTTCTTCATTGACACCCAGGACGACCGTGGTAAATCCTTCTGATTTAGCCGGAGCCGAAATCAGAACTTTTTTAGCGCCTTGAGCGACATGTTTTCCTGCCCCATCTTTTGTTCGGAAAACACCGGTGCACTCAAGCACCACATCAATCTTGAGATCGCCCCAAGGCAGTTCTTCTATATTTCGAGTTGAGAAATTCTTAATTTCAATACCATCAACGATCAAGGTTTCTTTGTCTTTATCCAGACTCACTTCTGCGGGGAAAGTTCCAAAATTGGTATCAAATTTCAAAAGATGGGCGGTTTCCTTTGGGTCAGAAGGATCATTGATCGCGACAAGTTCAAGGCTGTCGGTGTACTCCGTGAGGATGATTCGTGCAGCAGCACGACCAATACGACCGAATCCGTTTATGGCAATTCGTTTTTTCATAAGACAAAAGGGGTAAATAAATTCAAAAACATAATATTGATATTCTAAAAATCACCAATTTTTTTAATTCGTTTTTTGAGATGCTCTAAAACATTGGTAAAATGAATAAACCCATCATAAGGCGAATCAAAAGGTGAGAAATAAGTATGGACATCCCCATCGGCAAAGTATTTTGTCGACATGTAGTAGAGATGATCCGAGGTTTGCAGGCGTCTAAAATCATAGATAATCGCCTGAACTTCTGGCTTTTTAGAATTTTGATAAGGGTGCAGTATTTTTTCAATTTCAGTAATCTCGGCAAAACTTGATTTTTGGAGGTCATTTTCAAGCCAGGCGGAAATATCCCGATGTTCATCAGCCCAAGAAAGATAATGTGGCGAAGAAAAAACACCCACGGGCTCGAAGGCTTCAATTGTTTGTGACGGGGTTCTAAACCCAATATTTTTTGCCGCCAAAACCTCGGGGAGTTTTTTGAAAAAATCAAAAATACCCGTTTCTGCCCACTGGTGTTCTCCAAAGGTTTCAAAATCCATAAATAAATTAATCGTTTCGCCCGGCGTTTGTTCTACCCAATGTGCAATTTGCTCCGGGTGGTAACGGTGTTTACAAAGGTTGTTTTCAAGGGGCTACAGGATTTAATCCCGATGGAGGTTTTCATTTTTTCCAAGTGCTAATTGCAAGATAGTATAGTTTTTCTTTGGTTTTATCTATATATAGTTATTTTAAAAAGCATTACAAATTAACTATAAGAAAATAAAGTTGCACCGTCTTTTTTAAACCACTTACGGCATTCTTTTACATTGGCATCAGTTAAAACAGAGCATGTATTCCAAAAATCTTTGCTGTGATTCATATGCTGTAAATGAGCAACTTCATGCG
>JALWQU010000018.1 GCA_026982915.1 Candidatus Altimarinota bacterium
CTATATAAGTCATAAAAAGTTCCACTGGTTTTTTCACCTCATAGCGTCCTGAAATCTTGGATTCCACCAAAAACTGTAAGCCGAGATCAAAATTATTTTCATCCAGCGTCATATTCCACTGAGGAAAATCCACAGGCCCGGTTATTTTTAAAACTTCTTTGACAAGATTTAAGTTCACCGCCACGACCGTTCCCGGTACCTTTTCATCCGCACTACGAAAAAAATGCCGATACTTTTCTGCTGTTGTCGGGAAATTCGGCCAAAAATTGGCATCACGAAGGGAGATGACTTTGGAGAGTCCGTGGAAAAAGGGCGGTGCTGGAAACTGATCCACCGCTTTTACTTTTCGATCAAGTGCGTAAATATCCGAAAACTTCCACCGAATTTGCCCCTTATCAAAATCCAGTAAAATAAGACTTCCTGCAAACCCACCCGTCGATCGAGGTTCATTCTGATTCTGTAGCAAAACGAGTATTCGCTCATTTTTTTGTGAAAAATGGTGTATAATATTCTTGAATTTTATAAAATCTTGCATCTGTTCCTGCACAAAATTAAGCCGGGCTAAAAGATCGTTTTTTTCGGCAATCTGTGCGGAATCGAGCAAAAAATTAGGAACCGAATCAATAGACCGATAGATCTTTTTCAGAGCTACTTCAAGGGTCGCCACCTCTTCAAAAAAACCTTCAACATCCTTTATGGCTAAAGCGTTTTCCTCAACCGTAAACTGAATATTTTTAAGCCGATCAAGCGTCTGAAAAACTGATTTAACTTCGGGGAAAATAGCCTTTAAGGAGGTAAAGGGGAAAACAGACGGCAACTTATCCGCTTCAACTTTGGCTAAATTCCAACGGGTAAGATCCGTTCCCGCCTCTTTTGCCAGTAACACCACCGATTGCGCTGTGGTCTTCCATTCTACCACTTTTTGGTTCCAAATATAATCAACCCCAAAATAGGTTGCAGCGATTAAAATAAGACCCAAAATAGTGCGTTTCATTGTGAAACATTCTAATGTAAAAGGGATAAATTGCTAATTTTTTTCAAAAGCCTATAATCCTCGCACCTATTATCAATGTCACAAAAATGAAACGAGTTTTATCCGGTATTCAGGCGTCAGGCGAACCCCATATTGGCAATTATTTTGGAAGTTTCGTGCCGAATCTAAAACTTCAAAACGATCCAACCGTTGAGAGTTTTTTTATGATTGCGGACCTGCACGCGTTTACTTCCAAACCAAACCCCGATGTTTTCAAAAAAAATCAGGAAAATCTCGTCTTAGATTTACTCGCTGTGGGATTTGATCCTGATAAATGTGTCTTTTTTCGGCAGTCAGATGTACCAGCCCATACGGAATTGGCTTGGTATTTATCCTGTTCGGCTAGTATGGGGCTACTCGAACGAGCCGTGGCGTTCAAGGATAAAAAAGAGAAAGGCCTCGGCGCCAATGTGGGTTTATTTACCTATCCGATACTACAAGCCGCGGACATATTGCTCTACTCGGCGGAGATTGTACCGGTGGGCAAAGACCAAAAACAACATATAGAAATAGCCCGTGATATCGCGCAGAAATTCAATCACGAATTTGGCGAAACCTTTACGCTTCCCGAAGCTCAAATCGATGAAACCCTGCAGGTTATTCCGGGTTTAGATGGCGCTAAAATGTCTAAAAGTTACGGTAACACGATTCCTATTTTTGCGGATGAGAAAGTGATGAAAAAACAAATCATGTCGATCAAAACCGCTTCGGCCAATCTTGGTGATCCACTTGATCCTGATACTTGTCAGGTTTTTGCGTATCACGCACTTTTTCAGAATCCTGAATTAGAAAGTCTGCGAGATAAATACAAAACCGGTAAAATCGGGTTTGGAGAATCAAAAAAACAACTTCTAACGCTTATCTGGGAATACTTCCGTGCAGCTCGAGAAAAACGAGCCTATTATGAACAAAATCCCGACCTTGTCTCGGAAATCCTCAAAAAAGGCGCCATAAAAGCGAATGAAATTGCCGCTGCCAAACTAGCCGAAACACGAAGCAAATTGGGATTAGCGCCCAAACATATCTTGGTGTCATAAAAAAATGAGACCGATTTAAAAATCGGTCTCGAAAGGATCTAGCTAGTTTTCTCTTTTTAATTCTTCTGCTTTTTTTTGCTCCTTTTTTCGATCACTATTTATTTTTAAAATAAATGATGAAAT
>JALWQU010000019.1 GCA_026982915.1 Candidatus Altimarinota bacterium
TGGGAAAAAGGGTGGTAAATTAAGGGTTTTCGTTCTTTATTTTACTCGCTTTTTCCTTTTATTTAAGCCTTTTTTTAGGTTTTTTGTTTTAAATTCTTAAGACTTTTAAGCAAGATTATTATGGGAAAAAAAATATAATAATTTCAAATCATCCCGCATCACAATATAGTTTTTGTGATTCAATTAACTGTACAGGGAATAATATGATACATGAAATTTTCATTGAATATGATAATAAAATATATTCATTTATGTTTGGAAGTGCTGGAGTGAATTTTGAACAAAAAATATTGAATTCAATTAGATTTGAAAAAAAAGAACAGAATACTACCATCGGTGGAGTAGCATCAATCGGGGATAATCAACCTACACAAAACTTTCCCATACCTTCCGAAAAAATAAAACTATGCGAAAATATTCAGATTGAAGAATCAAAAGGTCGATGTTATTTTGATTATGCACAAAGTAAAAAAGATGTGAGCCTTTGTGAGTACATAAACGATCGAAATACGCAAATACAGTGTAAAGATTATTTGAATATTGAGGAGTCAGAAATTGGCATATATGCACTTTCGTCATATCCTTCAGCCGTTGCTGTTAGCGAGATAGAAGAAGTAACTTTTACGGTAAGCCAATCAGGTATATTGGAAAAAGCCGCAGTGAAAGTAGAGCAGTTAAATGAAAAAGGTGAAGTACTTCGTATGGTAGGCATGTTAAACGATAATGGAAAGAATGGTGATCTACGGGCGAATGATTTTATTTATAGTGGTAAATTTATGGTAGGACCCTATAAGGAAGAGCAAACTATTCAATATCGGGCTATCTTTGTGTTTTCTGATAAAGCGACACAACCAATAAAGACAAATGAGTATTTTTTACCGGTGACCAACTTCCCAATAGAGAGCCCTCGATTTGATCCTGCTAAGGTAGTAAATGATCCAGAGATAGGAGGGGAAATTATATCAAATGAAGTATTGGTTGGTTTTAATAAAGGAGTTAAGCCAGATAGAATACGAAAAATAGTTGAAGAAATGGATGGAGAGGTGATAAATGTTATTTTTGGTCTCAATATTTATCAAATAAGAATACCAGATACGGGAGATGCGACTGAAGTTTACCGTATGATTAAAAAACTTGAAAAATTTTCGGAAGTAGAATATGTTGGGTCAAACACTGTTACAACTATGGATACAGAATAGATCTATTTTTCTTTTCTAACTCAATTCTCTCGCACCATCTTGAGGATATCTTTGGGTAATTTGCCTTCCAATAAAACCATATCTTCCTTTTTGAGTGATTTTAATGATCTTTCTAGTGAACTTATGTCATGGAATTTTTTACCACAAATTTCATGACCAAGCTTGGCAAAATCAGACTTGTGCCAAAAAACTTCGGCTTTTATGGTTTTTAGTTTTTGGAATATTTTTTTGTGTACGGTTTCGGCGGTAGGCCCTAATTCACGAAGTGGGAGTCCAATGAATATTTTTTTACCGGTAGCTTTCTCTAGGTGTTCAATAGCGGCTAAGACGCCGTCTGGATTAGCCGAATAAGTATCAATGAGGCATGTTGCTCCGGAGCTATGTTGTTCAATATTGAGCGATCTTTTGAGGGGTTTTAATGTCTTGAGGTGGTTTACTATATTTTCAAGCGGAATACCTATTTCTCGTACGCACTCAATGCAGAGTAAAGCATTTGAAACAAAGAATTTACCGGGCCATGGCAAGGTAAAGGTTTGCCCATAACACTTGAAATTAGTGCGGTCGATATGACTCTTAATTTTCACTTGTTCGGTAGAAATAGCTATTTTAGTAGCGTTTATGGCACGGTCATTGAAAATTTCAGCGAGTAAGGGGCTGTCGGCGTTAAAGAAAACTTTTTGAGTCGTGGCTTCCGCCATTTCAAACTTAGCGCGTTGGATATTCTTTTGAGAGCCAAAAAGCTCAATATGTTGCGCGTTTAAGCCCGTTAAAATGGAGCAATGCGGATGAATGAATTTACAAACTTTAGCGATTTCGCCACGACGGTAAGCCCCCACTTCTACGATAAAATATTTAGTTTTTTGCGCCTTTTTGATGAAAAAGTCTTTATGCTTCAGGATGAGTCGCGCAATGGCTATTTCGGTATTCTGATTTTCAGGATTAAAAAGGATGTTTTTTTCGCCTTTGTGGGACTTTAGCAGGTGAACCAAAATTTCCTTGGTACTAGATTTCCCAAAACTTCCCGCAATACCGATAGTGATAATATTTTGGGCCTTTTTCGTTATTTTTTGGGCCCGAAAGAAAAGTATTTCTCGACTAATGAAGGTGGGGATTTTGGAAAGGAAAACCGCCATAGTAACGAATAGAAAGAGGCTTCGTTCGATTAAGAAAATGGTTAAGGAAAGAGGTAATAGTTCTTTCGTATAAAATAAGGCGAGTAATAAAAGTCCCACCAGTAAGATAAAGATTAAAAAAATTCGTCCGGTAAATTTTGGTCGGGGGCATATGCCTCTAAAAAACCAAAGGTTAAAAATATTATGAATGCCTTCTTTGGTTTTTAGATAAGAAAACATCCGGTCAAATCGGTATTCTCGAATCTGCCAGTTTTGTAAATGCCAGCAAAGCGTTCTTATGATTAAAATAACAAACAGGATCGGTAATACCCAATAGCCCAAAATAAAAACGGTTGTCCAGAAGAAGGCACGTATCATCGACTGAAATAATATATTATTACGGTGAATTTGTCAGACTTTCCATGAAAAAAAGCCGTCTTTGTGAAACCAAAGACAGCTTTTTTGGTGATTTAGGGTAAATGGTATTTCTTACATCATACCACCCATACCGCCCATTCCTCCAGGCATGGCTGGCATAGCGGGCTCATTTTCTTTTGGTAGTTCGGTTACCGCTGCCTCAGTCGTGAGGAAAGTCCCCGCGATAGATGCTGCATTTTCAATCGCGTTACGCGTTACTTTTTTGGGATCGATAATTCCGGCTTTAACTAAGTTTTTAATTTTTCCTTCAGCGGCATCAAAGCCTTCTTCAATATCTTCACATTTAAGAACATCGTTTACCACCACAGATCCTTCGTATCCAGCATTTTCCGCAATTTGTCGGATAGGTGATTCAAGCGCTCGAATAACAATTTCCACGCCCACTTGCTCTTCGGTATTTTTGGATTTATACCCTCGAAGTTCTTCCGCCGCTCGTAGCAAAGCGGTTCCTCCTCCAGCAATAACGCCTTCAGCCGAAGCGGCTTTGGTGGCAAGTACGGCATCTTCGATTCGGTGTTTTTTCTCTTTTAGTTCGACTTCTGTAGCGGCTCCAACCTTGATCACGGCCACTCCACCGCCCAGTTTGGCTCGTCGTTCGGCTAATTTTTCTTTATCATAATCAGAGTTTGATGCGTCTATTGCTCGTTCAATTTCTGTGATTCTTGTCGCGATAGCTTCTTTGTTCCCTGCCCCGTCAACAATAGTCGTGAACTCTTTGGTCGAGATTACCTTTTTGGCTTTTCCGAGATCTTCGATCGTAGCATGATCGAGTTTCATACCGATTTCTTCCGAAATAACACGCCCACCGGTAAGAATCGCGAGGTCTTGAAGCATTTCCTTTCGTCGATCTCCAAATCCAGGGGCTTTGATCGCCAAAACATTGAAAACGCCTTTGAGCTTATTGACAACCAGTGTCGCTAAGGCTTCTGATTCAACATCTTCCGCGATAATAACGAGGTTTTTATTCCCTTGTTGTACGATTGATTCAAGGAGTGGTAAAATATCCTGAAGGTTTGAGATTTTCCCGTCAGTCATCAAGATGTAAGGATTTTCGAGCACCGATTCCATGGATTCTGGATTGGTGATCATGTAAGGCGAGAGGTATCCATTTTCAAACTGCATCCCTTCGACCACAAACTTTTCAAGTCCCATCGTGTTTCCGTCTTCGACCGTTACCACGCCATCGGCGCCTACTTCGTCAAAAACTTCCGCAATAATACGTCCAACTTCTGGATTTTGAGCCGAGATAGTAGCGACTTGTTCAATTTTGTCATTAGAATCAACTGGTTCAGCCATTTTCCCAAGCGCGTCTACGACCACGGCTGTGGCGGACATAATTCCTCGTTGAATAGCGATAGGATTGGCACCAGCCGCCACATTTTTCAGTCCTTCCGTGATGATCGCATCGGCCAAAACCGTCGCGGTTGTGGTTCCGTCTCCGGCCGAATCATTGGTCTTGGTAGCGACTTCTTTAGCGAGTTGTGCGCCCATATTTTCGTATTTGTCTTCAAACTCGATTTCTTTCGCGATCGTAACGCCATCGTTCGTAACGACAGGCGATCCATATGATTTTTCAAGGATTACATTTCGGCCTTTTGGGCCCATAGTTACACGGACAGTGTCCGCAAGTTTTTTTACACCGTTAGCGATTTGCTGTCGTGCATCGTTGCCAAATTTTATGTCTTTCATGTTTTTTAGGGTTAATAAAGGGTTATTTTTTGATTAATTTATCAGATTTACCAAAAAGAGTTTATTCTTCTACGGCTAATACCGAATCAAACCCGAGAATGTAAAGTTCGTCATTATCGACCTTGATTTCTGTCGGCGCGTATTGCGTAAAATAAACAATATCACCGACTTTAGCATCGAGTGTTTTTTTGTCGCTTCCGTTTCCGATGGCGATTATTTCCCCCTTTTTTGGTTTTTCTTTTTGGGCGTCGCCGGTGTAGATACCTGTGGCGGTTGTATTGCCTTTTTGTAAAGGTTTGACGAGTACATTTTCCCCGAGAGGTCTAAGTGTTGCCATGATTTTGTAAGGATTAAGAAATAAAAAATCCTCGGCATTTTAGCACTCTCTGTACTAGAGTGTCAAAGTAAAAGTGTTGACATAGTTTGGGTTTTATTTTTACAAAATTATTTGATCTTATTGTATTTTTAAATTAAAATTATTTTGCCCTCGTCTGCTCAAAAAACGCTGAATTAAGGGCTTCCTGTTTTGAGCCCCGAGTACGGGGATTTAAGTGCTTATTTCGAAAAAATATCAGCCATCTAGTTTAAATTAAAATTCATAAAAAAATGATAACCCCTAGTATCAAAAAAGTTTCATCAAATGGGCAGGTCGTGCTTCCACGGGAATACAAAGGACAGCATGTAACGATTCAGGAATCTGATGGAGGTCTTTTGGTTAAGCGTTTAGTCTGGGATAAAGATTTAGGTATGTGGCTTAATGTTCATGATTCAGATCATCGAAACATCTTGGATTCAGAAACTATTTGGGGGCGGGAAACCTCGACGGAATCAGTAGCGGATTTTATGGAGTTACTTGATAAAAGCATCGCTTCGGATGGTCAGTAAAACGGAAAAGCTACTTCGGTCGATATCGCTAAAAGATAAAAAGCGAATACGGACGGCTATTATCCTATTGCAGCGTGGTGAGACGGAGGGAATGATACTGAAAAAATTCAAGGGGTGTGATAATCTTTTTTGGGTGAGAATCGGGGATTTTCGGATTATTGTGGAAAAAACAACTACGGAGTATTTACTGGTAAAGCTAGAGCGGAGAGGGGAAAATACCTACAAGGGCTTGAAATAAATTTTTGGGATTTCTTTTGCAAATCCCCCTCGCACTCTTTGTTAAGTGGGAGATAAAATAAGAGAATAATAATATTTCATAAAAAAATGGAAACGACAAAGGAAAGTTCCCCCGCTTAAGATTAAGCGGGGGACTCAGGGGGCGTTTGAGGATAAAAAAGGCCCGTCATTCTGAGCTTGTGGAACAATTTAAAAATAGCGAAGAATCTCATGATTTACAGATAAGAGATCCTTCACAACATTCCTTTGCATTCGAAGTTCAGGATGACATTTCTTGGTGGTTGGCAATAATAAAAATAACCTTTTGACCTAATATTATGCCGGACGGGGTATGTCGAATTTTGGGGGTACATTAAAATAGATCAACCTTGTCCGAAACCTTTTCGGGTGAAATAAAACGAGAAGAAACCCAAGGGGAATATGAATCAGGACTTAATTCTGACCTGGTAAATGTCGGGTAAAATCGGGGTAACTTACATTTTTGAATTCAAAATTGTGTGTTGGTTGGTACTTATCATAGTCCTAGAAAGGACAAAAAGAACTAAACATCATTTCGTATAGTCTGGCAAAGGGATAGGTCAAAAAAACACACAAAATTAAAATTAAAAATGTAAATTTTCCGTAAGAATCGATAGACTTTGTGTGTAGGTTTATGGCTAAGAAGTTATGAACCAGAATTCAATTCTGTTCTGGCAAAGGATTCCGTAGGGGCGAAAAATCTTTCGCCCATCAATAAGATTTCTTTTGTTCATGGGACAGAGACTCTCTGTCTCGTCTGTTGTGTTTGTTTTATTCTCGTAGAGACGCCGATATCGCGTCTTTTATTGACATCACAGGGCCCTTCGCATCCCCCTGCTTAGAATAAGAGGGGATTTTTCATTGTTTTTGGGGCGCAATTTGCTTGCGTTTTTTTTTTTTTGATGTACAATTATCAGATTTTTAAAATTATTCTCTCTGAACCATGAAACACCTACACTACAGAAACCCAGTACTTAATAACGCTTCCTCGACGAGTCGCTTTTCAGCAAAGCGGTTTCTATGGTTTGCAGGAGAGACGGTTCAGTCTGTAGAAGTGGCAACGGAGAAAGTTTCTTGGGTAGACAATCAGCTTGCGGATCTAAAAGAGACCATTAAAGGTGGACTTACAAAAGAGGAATGTGTTTCTATTTTACAGCATTTTACTAATGCGACTTTTCGAACCAAGTACAAAACAACGGAGGATGGAGACTTAGAAAGAGGTGCCGATGGAAAACCTATTGAAAAATCGACCCCACCAACAGAAACACCGATGAATTCGGCTCGAGCGATGATAGCTATTCAGGCGGGGTTGAAGCTCTTGGACTGTAACCCGGGAGCTATTGATGGGCTCTATGGGAAAACGACAAAATCAGCTATTAAAGCCTTTCAAGAATCTGTCTTTAAAGATCAACCAAACGAATGGGAGGGAATTCCGGGGAAGAAAACGATTGCAAAGCTTATTGATAAACTTAGAGGTGGTTCTGGTGTGGTGGCACCGAAACAAGAAACCATAAATCCAACAAATGAAGTTGTAATTAATGGAAAAATAGACTTGAATATCCATGCTTATGGTGATAATCTGTATTTAGATGGGCATACTCATTCCGTTAAGAGTATTAAACATGTGGGTGATTTTACTCATTTTATTTATGATCCTAAAGATCATGAGTTTCCAGCCATAACGGGAATGCTTAATAAGGCAAAGACTCAACTCACACTTAAAACAGATGAAAAGGCAACTATTGTCAAAAATAATGGTAACTATTATGCACTTCCTGCGCAGGTAATGCCTAGGAAGGATAAGTTAAAGTTTAATGGTAAAACATCTCAAGAAATTATAGACAATCAAGATGATTCGGTAGAGCCTGAGGAATTGTTAAATCATGAAATTGATGCTTTTAGTAATCCATTTGGTATGTCTTACGCCGAAAGGCTATGGGTTGTTCTCCAAACGAAGCTCGGGAGAAGTCAGGAGGTTTTAAATAACCAAGGAGAAAAATATTGGACTTTTATAAAAAATGACCTAGATACGGTACAGAATAAACAACGGTTAAAAAAAGTACTTAAAACGATGCTTCGTGTCATTGATAGCGTTGATTACACGGCAAAAACTAAAGTAGATTTTCTTGGTTGGGCTATATTTAAAAATAAAGCCTATGAGAGGTGGAGTTCTTTACAGAAGTTTCTCTATCGAAGAGAAAAAGATCTACCGGGTATGAAGAATTGGCTGAAGGGGAAGATTAATGGTTATTTGCAGGGGATGGGGGATTCCTAGATGTGTTTCAATATTCACCACATTTTTGCAAAAAATGTATCTTAATGCCGGACGGGGTGTGTCGAATTTTGGGTGTAAGTTGGAATAGACCAACCCCGTTCGAAACATTTTAAGAGGCAGCAAATCCCCCTCGCCCCCTTTATCCCCCAGGGGAGTCTCTCTTGTCCGTTGGACAATTCACCTTCTCAATGGGGGAATCAAAAGGAACTTGGTTTAAAAACTTGTCCTTCTGAGCTCGTAACACAACCTGAAACGGCGAAGAATCTCGTGGTTTGCAGAAAAGAGATCTGAAATATTTTAAGGGGAAAAAACAAAAAAGTTTTACAAAAAAATGCTCTGGTGGTCCTCCCCGAACAAACATTGAACTTAATAACCACTATCGCCAATCAATTAAAAGAGCATAAAGTGCACAGGAGACTTTATCGCATAACTGGCAAAAAAACAATAAAACAATTTACCCTAAAAAAATGAGACAACATGTAGGCCTACGAATCGCAACAACGAAGTATTTAATCTTCAGGATTGTACGAGAAATTTACGAGATAAAAGTTACAATTTCTTGATTTCATCAGCAAAATTAGTCGCATCCCCAAGCGTGAGGATCACTTTATCAGGTGAATACCGAAGACTCTCAATCTGCATATTATCGCTTAAGGTTGCCGATCCTTTCTTTAATCCACGAATTTTACAGGTTTTTCCGACCTGCAACGACTCAAGATCAAAATTATTGTTAATCGTGATCACGGTTTTTAGTTTCGAGTCTGCGTTTTTTTGGATTTCGTCATCACCTCTTTTTTGTGCCGAAGCAAGATCTTTTATATTAGTATCCTCAATTATTTTTACGCGTTTCCCGTTATCGGAAACAGACGAAGCATCTTGAACTTAAAAGTCTTAAGAATTTAAAACAAAAAACCTAAAAAAAGGCTTAAATAAAAGGAAAAAGCGAGTAAAATAAAGAACGAAAACCCTTAATTTACC
>JALWQU010000020.1 GCA_026982915.1 Candidatus Altimarinota bacterium
CGGCTTTGTGTAATTCTGTAGAGTTGGCGACACTGGCGAGGCAACATAATGGCGCGAATATTTTGGCGATGGGCGAACGAACAAAATTTATCGATGAACCAACGGCTATTGTGAAAACCTTTTTGGAAACTTCGATTGATTTATCGGAACGACACGAAAGACGAAGAGCTTTATTGGATAGTTTATAGAATCTTTTTTGTATGAAACAATCTACCGCGCTTAAGGTTCTCAAATCGGGAAAAAATGTTTTTTTGACGGGATCGGCGGGTACAGGAAAAACCTATCTCCTCAATCAGTATATTAAGTACTTACGAGAACGAAATGTTCCCCTCGCGATTACCGCTTCGACGGGTATTGCGGCGACGCATCTGGACGGAATGACTATTCATTCTTGGTCGGGGATTGGGATTCGAGAAGAACTCACGGATCATGATCTGGAAAAAATTGCCAAAAAAGCTCCCACAAGAAAACGAATCGAGCAAGCGAAAGTTTTGATTATTGATGAAATTTCGATGCTTTCTGGTCAAACCCTGCACTGTATTGATCAGGTTTTACGGTACATAAAAGTCAGCTTTGAGCCTTTCGGCGGTATTCAGGTGATTTTCTCCGGTGATTTTTTTCAGCTTCCGCCCGTCTCAAGAGAACGAAAACCTTCGCATGAAAAGTTTGCGTTTATGCATCCGTCTTGGGTGGAGGCTCAATTACAGGTTTGTTATTTGACCGAGCAGTATCGACAAGAAAGTGATTTGTTACTCGATCTCCTCAATGAAATTCGGTCGGGGGAAATCTCCGATAGTAGTGCGAATATTTTACGAACAAAAATGGAAGAATCTCAAGATTCAGAGGTTGAAGGACTTGAGTTGTACACGCATAATCTGGATGTAGACCGAATAAACGAACAAAAACTAAAAAAACTTCCCGGGGAGGAAAAAAGTTTTATCGCCAAAATCGAGGGGCAGGCGTTACTCGTGCAAGCGCTCAAGAAATCGATTATTGTCCCGGAGGATTTGCGTTTAAAAAAAGGCGCACAGGTGATATTTGTAAAAAATAGCTATGATGACGGTTTCGTAAACGGAACCATGGGGCACATTGTGGATTTTAACACGGAAGGCTGGCCGATCGTGCAAACACTTGATGATCGGAAGTTAGTCGCCAAGCCGCTAGAATGGAGTATTGATGATGAAAAAGGGAAACCGATGGCGATTTTTAAGCAAGTGCCGTTGCGATTAGCGTGGGCGATTACGGTTCACAAAAGTCAGGGAATGACGCTAGACCAGGTGACGGTGGATTTGTCTCGGACTTTTGAGGCGGGGCAAGGATATGTGGCGCTTTCACGGGTAAAAACACTTGATGGACTACGCTTGATTGGGTGTAATCAAAAAGCGCTCATGATGGATGAGCTGGTTATGCGAGCCGATCGACGGTTTGAAGAACTAGCGCATGAGATCGAGCAGGTGGTACACCGATTTGAATCTTCAGACCTTGAAAAAATATTTGAGGATTTCATTCATTCAGCAGGAGGGACTCTTGATAATCGGTGTATTGCGGAAAATAAAAAACGTTTATCAAAACCGAAGGTCCTTATTTTTACCAAACGAATTTCGACTTATGAAAAAACAAAAAAGTTGATTTTGGACTGGAAGAATCTCGAGGAGATTATGACCCTTCGGGGCATGACAAAAGCCACGGTGGTCAAGCATATTCAAAAACTGATGGTTGATTTTCCGGATATTGATTTTTCTCAGTTACGACCAACTGAAGAGCTGATTAAACAGGTACAAACAGCGCATTCCGTTTGTAAAAAAAGTGCTGTTTCGGATGATTTTGACGCGAAAGGACGGATAAAGTTAGGGCTTATTCATCGAGCGCTTGGCGGATCGGTTGATTATGATGATATACGGTTGGTATTGTGCTTTGCGTAACAAAAAAAAGAGACAAGATAGTTTTTTACGCTATCTTGTCTTAAAAGTTTTAGGAAAATAATTTAAACAATTATTGTAACTATTCAGTCCCAAATATAGGACAATGAGAATTTTTATCAAATAAACAGGTCAGCGCGGGTAATTCCCAAAAACCTGTGCTAGGAAAAAATCTTGGCTAAACGGAAATGGAAGAACTGACGATTATGAATACCAAAATTAGAAGCTACAAAACGTTGGATTTTAGCATTAAGAGATTCAGCAA
>JALWQU010000021.1 GCA_026982915.1 Candidatus Altimarinota bacterium
CTACCTCAAATTCCAAAAAACCTATACGAGGACTGCCAATCCTCACTCTTTTCTTATTTTTATTCGAACTATTATTCCCCAAAAAATCGTTCACAGAAAATCCCCCAAATCTCCCAACCAGACTACTTTGCTAGATTTTTTGTCCGGAAAACTTAAGACTTTTTAGAACGGTACAACTTACGGATATGGGGGGAACGGTAGAGGACACCCTTGGTTATGGAGCAACTTCTCGGCAAGAAGGAAATGCTTTTTCTGGTACATTGTCGATAGGCGATTCTATGGAAAGAAAGGCTAATGCTGCCTCCACAGCCGCAACATTAGGGTCAGGAGGGATAGACGAGACGGCGGGAAATAGTGAAGATACTTATGATAATGATGCGGATTTTGTGGTACAAAATCCGCCTAATCCACAAAATTCAGCTTCTCCATCTGAAGGAGGCGGTGGTGGTGGAGGGAGTATGTTTATTACCCAGGTGGTACCGGGCTTTGATGCCACGGATGTGGCAACGGATACAGCGGCTATTTATATCGGGTTTAGTGAGGATTTAGATATTTCTACGATGTCTAATAACACACTTTACCTAACGGATAGTACGGGGAATGATTCGACTAGTTCCGGGACTCCCGCTACGGTGGTTTATTGTTCTAATCTTTCGGGATGGGATAAGGATCAAGCTTTACGATCTACAGCGAACACAAAGTGTAATAATGGACCAGACTTGATAGATTTCATGGCCTATATCGCCCCTCAAAGTGGTTTTTTACAGGATAGCACGAGTTATGAAGTACGAATTAATGATACAGTGGCGGATCTATCAGGAAACACGGTTCAGCCAAATTTCGGAAATAGTTACTTTAGTACGGCTTTTTCAACGAGTACGGCGGGCTGTGTCTCAAACTGTGGTCAGGCAGAGGGAGATGGTGGCTTTGGCGCTTTCTTTCCGCCTTATGTTGAAGGTTTTATTCCTTCTTCAGGGGATTTCAATGTCGCTCGAAACTCAAATCTTCTATTAAAATTTTCTGAGCCAATGGATCTTTCAACGATCAATACTAGTAGCTTAAAACTGGTTACGATTGATAATGCGGGAAATGAAGGTGGAGCCGTTGGGATCACCATTTTTACGGGTCCAAATGGAGATTCGTTAAAAATTATTCCGGCGAATAATCTGAGTCCACTGCAAAAATATCGGTTCAAAATTTATGGTAATGTATCGAGTGCGGATAATGTCAAAATGGATCCTTCGGGGAGTAATGCGGTGATTTTTGTTTCTGAGTTCCAGACCAGTAATCTAATTGATAGTACCGCTCCCACAGTAACTTTTGTGCAACCAGAGGATGGAGCGACGGGGGTTTCGGTAACACCGGGATCGCTAGCAGTTAGTTTTTCTGAAATTATTAGGCCTGGAACGGTAAATTTAGGAACTATTAAGCTTCGAAAGCAAGGGGATACGGTTTTTACCCCTCGTACTATTGAATACGATCCTTTTTCGCAAGTAGTTCATATTATCCCGCATCAAATACTGGATGCCGGCACAACTTATGAAATTATTATAAAAACGGGAATTACCGATATTATGGAGCCGGAAAATCATTTGGCGGTAGAAAACACCTTCACTTTTACGACAGAACCGGTAGCGAATACGGTAGTACCAGAAATTACGGATGCTTTTGCAGATGATTTTAAGGTAAAAGTAGGGTTTAATATTCCGATGACCTTTGATCCACAAAGCGCCAATAGAATTGCTAACAAAAATAATATAGTCCTTCGACAAGGGACAAGTGGAAATGCCTCTACGGGGAGTGATGTCGATCTTTCAACGGCCTTTATTTATTTTGATCATATGGAGAATGCCCTCGTAATTAATGGGGTTGATCTGATCCCTGGTAATGATTTTTGGATTTCATTTTTTAATGGATCAAATAACGGGGATGGTCGTTTTGCTACCCCTGACGGTCCTATTCAGGGTTTAAACGGACAAAATTTGAGTAATGCGAGTACAAGTTTTCATACCATTGAAGGGCCTATTGTTGTTCCAACAGGCAATGAAGACCCAAATGATGGTATGATTGGGGCTTCGGTGCTTATTTACCCGCTCAATAATATTGCGGGACAAACAACAACTTACCACTTAGAGTTACCTATTTTTAATCAGATTCCGAGTGGTGGTGTTATTCGGTTTCAATTTCCAGAAGGGTTTGATATTAGTGGGGCTGGTCAGGATGCGAATAGTCCTTTTAATAGTGATTTCAATGGACATGAAGTCGGGACACCTCATTTCAAAAATGCTTTTGATGCGGATGGTATAAAAGTCGACCCTGTCGCCAATATCATTACGGTGAAACTTTTAGGAGCAACCTCTAATCATGATTTTTTAACGCTTGATATTGCGGGTATTATCAATACGGAAGTACCTCAGCCACTGGGGACAGATGGATACAATATTCATGTACGAACAAAAGATGGTAGTGGTAATATGATCGAAGATTTCTTTACGAGTCCATTTTTTATTGATGGTAGTGGAAATGGACAGCTATCGGGTGTTATTACGGCTACGGGAGCCGCTGGAGGGACGGTGCCTATTTATCTGGATTCGCCGGAAACGGGGATTTTAGAAACTACTTCTTCGGCTTTTGTTGGGGGGAATGCAAACTATAGTTTTGCGGGGATTCCTAATGGGGACTACCTAATTTTTACCGATCCAATAGTCTCGATTGCCGGTACAGATTTTCAGGGAGTAAATCCGCCGCTTGGGGTTAATGTTTCAGGCGTTACCGCACAAAATATTACTTTTACCCCTGATACGCAGGCTGGAAATACAAATTTCACGCTTACTATCTCTGGACCGGCGAACGAAACACTGGATATTTTTGCGAATAGCCCAGAGGGCTCAAAAGTTAAAAAGGTTACTCTGAATGGTGGAGGTAATTTTACAAAAGTCTTTTCCCTTTCTGATGGGCAATGGGATATCGGGGTAGGGCCTAGCACTTCGGCCGGAAGTAATGAAGGATTTTCTCCTCGACCAAATTTTATGATTCCTGAGGCGGTTTCATTACAGGTAAATGCTGGTTCTTGTACGATTGGGAGTACGGTTGGTTGTTTGCTGACAATCAACCTTCTAACGCCTACGAAAATTTTGAAAGGAACGGTGAAAGACGCCAATGGTAATGTTGTACCAGGAGCGGATGTTTTTGCGCATAGTCCGATTCGAGGGCTTTCTACTTTTTCAAGAGCGGATAGTAGTGGAGAATTTGAATTAGGTTTGGTGGCAGGATCGTTTAAGGTTGGGGCGCATATTCCGGGGATTCCTTTTACACGTGAGGTTTCCGTGGATATTTTATCGAATAATAATGTTCTGATCGATGGTATTTTGCAGCCTTGGGCTATAGCGGGATCGGACTATCCAAAGTTTATCATTCAAACCGAAAATCTTGATCTATTTGTGAAAGGGTATGTTTTTGACATAACTGGTGCGCCTATGCGAAATGTATCGGTTTGGGGGCAAAATGCGAATAAAACACAGTTTGTCGAAACTAAAACGAATGGATTGGGACAGTATCAATTATTTGTAAAAAATGGTACTTGGTCTATTGGCGCCTATCTATCAAACTATGGAGATCTTCCCCGAAGGAATATTACTATTGCTGGACAATCGGTTGAAGATTTCAACTTTTCACCAAGTTTGACGAGTGAAACTTATTACACCATATCGGGGAATGTTTTGGTAGCGGGCATTGGACCAATTTCTAATGCGTTTATTTACACCGTGGCAACGGTCGGAGGCGAGGCACGAACGATTGATGGCGTGACCGATGCCAATGGGCATTATGAACTTCGTGTACCGAGTGGAAATGCTTACGATATCTTCGTTTCTCATTCAACTTATGGGGATTTCACCCCTATTAAAAATGTTTCGGTTTCGGGTAATGTCGTAGGGAAAAACTTCACCAAAGGCGTTCAACGAAATATTAGCGTGGTTATTAAAGAGGCGGGAGGTGCTGCGAAGGTAGTGGAAGACTTTGTTATAAACTTTGTTGATGCCTCAGGGGTTGGAAACACCTTGCATATCCGTAATACAGCGGTCGGAGCTATAAGTCTTCCGGATGGTGTCTATGAAACACAGATGCATTTAGCGGGAATTGATGCTTCAGACTTGACCCTTTCTGGGCCATCCGTTTCGGGAACACAGGTAACGGTTGCTGGAAATAGCACGATAACGGTAACACTCCCACAATTATCGCTTCTTTCAGGCACTATTACCGACACCGATAGTAATGCCCTTGATGATGTCTGGGTGGAAGTAACGGGCAAGGTTAATGGTACTCGGTTCGGTATGCAGACCGATAATACAGGCCATTACCAGCTGGAATTGCCGGATGGTGATTATAATATTATCGCTATGAAACCAGGATTTTCAAGTATTCTTGACGAGGTAACCGTTGCGGGGAATACGACAAAAGACATGAGCCTTTTGGCCGAAGAACACATCGTTTCGGGAACCGTTACGGCTGGTAGTGATCCATTGGCCTACGCCTTTATTTCGGCCGAAAAAATAGAGGATAATACCGTCATTACAACACAGGCTGACGCAAATGGTCATTATTTATTATCACTTTCAGAAGGTGGTTGGAATCTCTATGCCGTTGCAAATGGATACACACGAACCTCAAGAGGGGCCACCTTATATGTTTCACAGGATGTACCAAATATTGATTTTTCCCTTAATACGCCTTTTGGCTTAGCTGACCCGCTTGTAAAATCTGTTATTCCTTCACAAGGAGGGGTCTTAGAGGGGTCTGAAATGGGGTTCCGTGTAACGATTCCGGGAAATGCGCTTGGGTATGAAAATACAGCGGGGAATATGTTTCTCAAAGAAACAAATAACCTCATGAGAAGTACTACTGCTCAGCCATTAGGGAACCGTGGAGGACAGATTTCTGCCACGGGACCAGATGGAAAAGCGATAAAAGAGCTTCAAAATAATATGGCGATTACTTTCGAATATTCAAAAGCCGAACTCGATGCTGGTTTTTCCGCAGTGGGAATAACGCCTACCCTTGAAGATGTTCAGAATTTACAGCTTTCCTACTGGGATGAAACGGCTGGTATGTGGATTGGTCTACCAACAACCGTTATTATAAATCCAGTATCGGCAGGAACCTATAGCGCGATTGCCGATAATGACTTAGGCATCGCGGTTCAGGTAAAGGGAAGTGCGGATCATTTATCTCTTTTCTCGACCATTGTTTCTTCAACCGTTTCGGCTAGTGCCGTTGGAGGAGGGAGTAATGAGGAAGATTACAGCTCGCTTTTCGTCGGTATGGATAAAGCCTTTAATGATTTAGGGCTTGTTTTTGGGAACCTCTCGCAACAAGTAGTTATAGGAGCAGGACTTCAGTTTGGAGATGTGGTGGTGATTGAGCGGAATGGACAGTCTTATACCGGAGAGAAAATACTTCAGACTGCGGCGGCCAATGTCACGGGGGCGGCTGTTGGGATCGCGAAGTTTGCGGTTGGCGATATCATTGCGACGAATAATTTAGCCGATCTGGATATTGATCTTGGAGGGTTTACGAAAATTCATATGAATAAAAACTCACGGATTAAGATCGCGGAGGTGAGCTTTGAAAAAATTAAATACGAACAGCAAAAAGGAACGGTTGAATATGATTTTGACGGGAAAAACACAGGGGTTGAGTTCCAGGTAGAAACGGTGGGCGTTCATGCGGCCATTCGAGGAACCAAGATTCGGGTAACACTAGACGATGATGGCACGCAGACCTATGACCTTATTCGTGGTAAAATTGATGTCTACGATGATGTAAAAGGTGAAATCTACGCGATGGTTGCGGGGGATCAGTTTGTAAAATCAAATAGTGGTATTGTTACGCTCAATAAAGCGGCAGAAGAACCTATTGAAGAACCGATACCAGCTCAAGAAGCCGTAAAAGAAGAGGCGGTAAAAGAAGATCCGATTGATAAAAGCTTATCGTCGTTTAACGATATTGTCGGCAATGAATGGTTTGCGCCTTATGTTGAAAAACTTAAATCAAAGGGCATCATCAAAGGAAAGTCGGGTAATCGGTTTGCACCGCATGATCCGATTACTCGGGCTGAAGCCTTGAAAATAACACTGGCGGTCAATAATATTGAGACGGCTTCGTCCACAAAAGATTGTTTTGCGGATGTACCTCCAAATGCCTGGTTTAGTCAGGTTGTTTGTACGGCAAAATCACAAAACATCGTGAAGGGGCGAGGGGCGAATGAATTTGCGCCTAATGCGTCGATCACTCGAGCCGAAGCGCTAAAGGTTCTTTTTAAGGCCAAAGGGGAAACACTCACTGCTTCCGCTAGTAGCCATTTCCCAGATGTAGCTTCTACTGCGTGGTTTGCTGATTATGTCGCTTATGCGAAAAAACAAGGGCTTATTCAGGGGTATGCTGATGGAACCTTCCGACCCAATAATCCGATCACTCGGGCAGAATTTGTAAAAATTATTAGTGTTTTACACCAACTATAAACCCCTATGAAAAAAAAGATCTATATCGGTTTAGTGATTGTTTGTTTACTGGGACTTGGTGGCTTTTGGTTGCTTATGAAGGAAACACCGGTCACGGCTGAAGAAGGACAGCTAATCTTCAATAAAGCATTTCTAAAAACCCAAACGACTACCGAAAAAAAAGAAAAAGCGGATATCAAGGTTACGATTGGGTTATCGGTAACGGACAATGAAAATGATATTTTGCCGGAAGCCCTAGAAGCGCTGAAAGGGGAAATCCACATTCAGTACGATTTTACAGATCTAGAAAAAGTGTATGGGGAATTATCGGCGGTGTTCTTTTTCAATAAATCGAAAGAAGCCGATCTGGCTTTTACGATTAAGTTAAAAAAACAAAAAATGTCGGCTATACTCGAAAAGTTTAGCCCTCAAATAGCCTTGTTTCTGGGTATTGAAAAGCTTTTAGGGGGTCCAGATGGAGCGGAAGCACTTCGTATGAAATATGAAAACAAGCCTTTTGTTCAAATACTATCAGACGATCAATACGCCAAAGTTTTATCGGCTTTTCGTGAGGTAGGTGAAAATGAGGCGATTGTGGTTAATTCAAAAGACGAGGAAGCGGCTATTGCGAAGGCTTTTGTGGAGAATAAGGTCATCGAGATCGCCAAAGGAACTCAAAAAGGGGACATAAAAACACTCGACTTTTCTATTCCCGCAAAATCAGTTGTAACTTTTCTCAACAAAGTAGCGTTTATTAACGACTTAGAAAGAGATTTCACTCCGGATACCGAACGATTGGAGAAAATAACGATAACGGGGCAAACGATTATAGACGAGGCCAATAATCTGAAGACGATAAAGGGGCAAATGAAGATTGATAAAGATCTTATCGAAAAAGTACAGAAAGATATCTTTGTGGATTTTGAGGAAAATAGTTTGTCGCCAACGAGCTGGTCTTGGATGTTTCGATTGCTGAATAGTGACACGCAGGACGAACAAGCGAAATTGGTGATTAAGTGGACGGTTTTATAGTTGGGAGGATATGTATTTTCATCTGTTTTTTTAAATTGCAATTGAGGGGTGATTATAGCCTGTGCTTTTTGGCTTAAAAAATAAGTATTTTCTAATCAAGAAATGTACCCTGAACGGCGAAATTGAGAGAGCGCTAAAATTTCAAGATTGAGTACATGATTTTTTGTTGCTGAGATTTGCCATAAAGAGCTTTAATAGCTCATAATCGCTCTTTTATAAGATCTGAAATACCCTTGAATAAACTCTTATTCAGAACTTTCCCCCCATTTTCGATAAGTTTTTTATCCTGTTCAGATTTTTTTTGGTATAAATCCATAATAGTCGGGTATTTATCAGAAAAACGCTTACTCCTGAGTAATTTTTCAAGAGATGAAACATCGACACGCCTAGAACCAAGGGCTCTTCGTTTTTCTACAATGGGTATTTTTTTAAACGCTTTATCTATCATTTTTTTATAAAGATTTGATAGGGCCTCATTGTATTCGGCTCGATGTGGATACTGCTTGGTTCGGGCTATGAGTTTTGCCTCAGAACCTTTATTTTGTAGGTGTACCGCTTCTACGAAAAAGTAGTAGGGTGTTTTTTGGTCATAGCCTAAAGCACCTTCTTTGTCGACTCTCTTCTTCCAATAATTTTGATCAATTTTTACATTATGGCGTCGATCTTGCCAATACTGTTGGTCCATTTGCCCCTCTGATTTGATGTAATAAAGCTCTTTGATCATTTGTACCTTTTTGGCGAGTATGGGGTCTTTTTTTAGACGGTCAAAAAATTCTTTTTCATTTTTGAACAAGGTTTCCGCCACTGTAGCTTGATCTTCGTTGGGGCCACCACATTTACCATATGGTCTAGCATGCCCTGTTATATCAAATTTATTTTTCATACATCCAGACTTTATAGCTTTTCCTCCACTGTCGTGAATATAAGCGCCACCATCGGTGAAGGCCTTGTCCCAACCTTCCCCATGAGCATAGGTAGCCCAACTATCATTTTCATTGCTAAATAAAGTTGTATATATAGTTTTAGAATTTTGGTCTAATCGGTGCAATAATTCATGATGTAAGACATAGTCAATACTGTTAACACTAAAAAGTCTTAAGTTTTCCGGACAAAAAATCTAGCAAAGTAGTCTGGTTGGGAGATTTGGGGGATTTTCTGTGAACGATTTTTTGGGGAATAATAGTTCGAATAAAAATAAGAAAAGAGTGAGGA
>JALWQU010000022.1 GCA_026982915.1 Candidatus Altimarinota bacterium
GTGTTTATTCTTCACTTATTTCACCTGAATTTGAGCCGAAACCGTCAGACTTTGCCCTTATAGAATGGAATTTGGGCGGTGGGAAAAGCAGCCGATTCCTGAGTAAGGAGGTCACCATTAAGGCACGAGAAACAAAACCTCAGCAATGGCGTATAACGGTTGATTTTACAGCGGATCACCTCGGAGGCGAAGACGAACCGATTTCTCAGCAATGGAAAGGCGTTTTTCAGCTAAAGTTGCCGGCATTTTTACAACAAAAAGATCTTTATTGGGAAACCGTTATAAATCCAGGGGATACTTTTTCGAGAAAAAGTACGTTTATATTTAATGGTGATTTGGATGAAAAGGCGTTATCTTTTTTTATACCTCGGAACCAAAAAGTTTTTTTAAAAGTCGATGTCCAGCTCTTCCCTCAAAAATATATCACGGAATCAAATCTTTCGTTTCATGAAAATATAGGGAGCTTCCGTGGCTATCCATCAAAATTTAGAACCACTTTCCACTGGCAATATGCGGCCGATACGGTGGCTCCTTTTGTCACTATGCACGAGGTAATTGATCGCCCAAGTATAGAAAAATTTAAGCTAAAACCTTCAGAGGAAACACCGGATACTTCTATTTACGCCGAAATCCACTTCAACGAACGAGTAGAAATAACCGCCGATTTTATGGTAAGGCTTATCGATCGTGATTTTGTAAATAAAACAATAACCGATCATCCCGTTCTGGTGGATTATATTTTGCTACCAGATCAAAAAACACTCGTACTTCAGTTTCAGGCAGAGGTGCCACAAGGGAAAGAACGATTTTATCTACAGATGTCAGGGGTTCGTGATTTATGGGGAAATTTAATTCATCTTCAGAAAAGAACGCTTATTACTAAAAAATAATAGGCCTAAATAACCTTTGGATTTAGGCTATAAATACTTCGGGAAGGGGTTAGATAAGGGTTTGGAAAAATACTCCAAAAAAGTGTTGACAGGATTGGGCGAAAAAACTAAAATCGCTCGGCTGTTTTGGCTTTTTAAGATTGAGACAGCTTGTTCTTTTACAGATCGTTTCCAAACGAAGATTAAAATTTATTTTAATTTTCAAAACATAACAAATGTTAAATTTATTTAACGTTTGTCTAATATCGTAAAAAAAATCGAGTATCTTTTAATTTGCTCTTCGTGATGAAGACAAGTTTAAAAGATTTTCTTAAAGTTACATAAGCGTATACAACGAATACCTTGACTGATATGTCCGATGAAGGACGTTATAGGGTGCGATAAGTCTCGGCGAGCTCCCAAATAAGCTATGACCCGTGAATTTCCGAATGGAGAAATCCATCCCGCTTGCGGGATACCATGATCCCAAATTCTTTGATACTAAGATCATGGAGGGAAGTCGGCGAACTGAAATATCTCAGTAGCCGGAGAAAAGAAATCAATAGAGATTCCCTTAGTAGTGACGAGCGAAGAGGGAAGAGCCCAAACCACTTTTAGTGGGGTTGTAGGACTCCAATATCTGGTTTATTTATATAGAGGAAGGCGCTGGAAAGCGTTACCATAGAGGGTGATAGTCCCGTACTTGAAATATAATTAAATCGGTAGGATGTTCCTGAGTAGGTTCGGACACGTGTAATCCGGATTGAATCCGGGAGGACCACCTCCCAAGGCTAAAAAGCATATCAGATCGATAGTGAACAAGTACCGTGAGGGAAAGGTGAAAAGAACCCCGGGAAGGGGAGTGAAATAGAACTTGAAATTGTATACGTATAAGGAGTAGGAGCTCTTCGGAGTGACTGCGTGCCTTTTGTAGAATGAGCCAACGAGTTAGCTGTATGGGGTATTGGTTAAGGCAGTTTCAGCCGAAGCCGTAGCGAAAGCGAGTCTTAAAAGGCGTCTATCTCATGCACTAGACCCGAAACCAAGTGAGCAAACCATGGGCAGGTTGAAGCGTCGGTAAAACGCCGTGGAGGACCGAACCATCAAGTGCAGCAAAACTTATGGATGACCTGTGGTTAGTGTAGAAATTGTCATCGAACTTGGAGATAGCTGGTTCTCTCCGAAATATATTTAGGTATAGCCTCTAGTTACTAGCATGGGGGGTAGAGCACTGTTTGGGGAAGGGCGGGAAATAACTGTACCAACTCCTAGCAAACTTCGAATACCCGTGTGAATGTCTAGGGAGTCAGGCCATGATAGCGAAGTACCATGGCCGCGAGGGAAAGAGCCCAGACCACCGTCTAAGGTCCCTAATATCATCTCAGTGGCAAACGATGTGAGATTGTTTAAACAGCCAGGAGGTTGGCTTAGAAGCAGCCACCCTTTAAAAAGTGCGTAATAGCTTACTGGTCGAACGATTTTGCGCGGAAAATCCAACGGGGCTTAAGGTGATAACCGAAGACGTGGGCGGTATTTTGTTTCGGCAAAGTATCGCGGTAGGAGAGCGTTGTGAGAGCATTGAAGTCAGGCCGACAAGGTTTACTGATGGAGCGACCACAAGTGAGAATGTTGGCATAAGTAACTTTATTAATGTGAAAACCATTAACGTCGAACACCCAAGGTTTCCGATCCCATGGCAATCAGGGTCGGGTTAGTCGGTCCTAAGGCGAGGCTGAAAAGCGTAGTCGATGGACAACAGGTTAATATTCCTGTACCACTTTTATTAGTGATGGCGTGACGCATTTGGAAAATGAACTTCCGGTTAATGAATTCCGGGGCAAGCTATTAGCTTATGCAGATCTAGGTAAATCCGTTTCTGTTCGCGAGTAGTGATGCGTATATATGTCTACGCGAGTAGGCATTAAAGTTCTGATTCAGGTGCCAAGAAAAGCGTCTAAACTTATAGTAGAAGTGACCGTACCCCAAACCAACACTGGTGGGTGGATTGAGTATATTAAGACGAACGAGATAACTAAGCTTAAGGAACTCGGCAAAACAGCGTCCGTAACTTCGGGATAAGGACCGCCTTCATTTATTTGAAGGCCGCAGCGAAAGATACCCTGCAACTGTTTATCAAAAACATAGGTCTCTGCTAACTCGCAAGAGGATGTATAGGGGCCGACCCCTGCCCAGTGCCAGAAGGTTAAGAGGATTGGTTCACGCTGAGAATCGAAGCCCTGGTGAACGGCGGCCGTAACTATAACGGTCCTAAGGTAGCGAAATTCCTTGTCGGGTAAGTTCCGACCCGCACGAATGGGGTAATGATGGGGTAACTGTCTCAAGCTTAGACTCGGTGAAATTGCAGATTCGGTAAAAATGCCGAATACGCGCGGTAGGACGGAAAGACCCTATGGAGCTTTACTCTAGCTTGGTATTGTGTCTTTCTATAACATGTGTAGGATAGGTGGGAGACTTTGAAGCCAGCACGCCAGTGTTGGTGGAGTCATCCTTGAAATACCACCCTTGTTATAGGACGACACTAACCGAGGCCGTTATAAGTTATCAGTACTTTTCTGATGATCTTTAACGATTTCGAGTAAGTAAACATATTCGACTTAACTATGTGAAGTTAAGCGAAAAAAGGAAAAAACTATTATTAAATCATTAAAGATTGTTTTCAGAAAATGAACTGTCAACTTGTACCGGTCTCGGGACATTGCTTGGTGGGGAGTTTGACTGGGGCGGTCGCCTCCTAAAGAGTAACGGAGGCGCGCAATGGTTCACTTACCACGGATGGAAATCGTGGTGGACGTGTATTCGCATAAGTGAGCCTGACTGTGAGACCTACAAGTCGAGCAGGGACGAAAGTCGGTGAAAATGATCCGGTGTCACCACGTGGGTGGGGCATCGCTCAACGGATAAAAGTTACCCTAGGGATAACAGGCTAGTCAGTCCCAAGAGTTCACATCGACGGACTGGTTCGGCACCTCGATGTCGGCTCATCGCATCCTGGGGGGGAAGCACCTCCCAAGGGTATGGCTGTTCGCCATTTAAAGCGGTACGCGAGCTGGGTTCAGAACGTCGTGAGACAGTTCGGTCCCTATCCTCCGTGCGCGATTGGAAATTTGAAGAAAGCTGCTCCTAGTACGAGAGGACCGGAGTGGACAAATCCCTGGTGTATGGGTTGTCGTGTCAACGGCATTGCCCAGTAGCTACATTTGGACGGGATAAGCGCTGAAAGCATCTAAGCACGAAGCCCCTTCTAAGATAAGATTTCCCGCACTTTAAGTGCATAAGACCCCTTGGAGACTACAAGGTTGATAGGTGGAAAGTGGAAGCCTAGTAATAGGTGTAGCTGATCCATACTAATAGGTCGAATGAATTTTAAGAAATTCTTTACTTTCTTTTATAGAAAAACTTGTTTTTTTTCTCGGAGAGTAAATTTAAAGATACAGATTTTTGAAGCAATATTAGACAAAAAAATTTGGAAACGAACAATGTAAATACTAGTCAAAACACTTAGTATTTATTCAATTTTGATAAAAAATATTAAATTGAATAGATAAAAAGAGAAGGCTTAGTGTTGATGTCTCTAGCGAAGAGGGTACACCCAGTTCCATTCCGAACCTGGCCGTTAAGTTCTTCAGCGCCGATGATACTTGGGGTTAGCCCTGGGAAAGTAGGTCGATGTCAACACTAAGCTTTTTTTGTGTTTAAGAATATTTAAGGAAAGACTGATAAATTAATAAGTAGCGCTTAAACTAAATTCAGAAACAGCCTAAGAAATTCGTCTTTTCGTAAAATTACAACTCAAAATTCTTTCTGATAAAGGATTATCAAAAAAAATTTATTCGTTGAAATTTCATCAAAAATACTATAATTTCTTGGTCGGCTGAATTTATAAGCCTTTCCTTAGGTTTTGACTGGAACCTTTTAATTCGTATATTTGGCGTAATTACTTTTACAGAGTCACCAATGAAAACCTTTAAATCACTAGGAAAATCAACGAACTACAAACTCGATAAACCCGATAAAACCATACTGGAAACTTTTGATAATGTCGCCGGTGGTATTGTTGTGCCTTTTTTATGTCATGAATTTACCTCTATTTGTCCGATGACAGGGCAACCTGACTTTGCAAAATTGGAGATTACCTATATCCCAAACAAAAAGTGTCTTGAATCAAAGAGCTTGAAACTTTACCTTTTTTCTTTCCGGAACCATGGAGCTTTTCACGAGGATGTAACAAATCAAATAATGCAGGATATTATCACGCGAATAGATCCCCTGTTTATTCGTGTTTGGGGGGATTTTAACGTACGAGGAGGTATTGCTATAAAACCGATGGCCCTTGAACTAAAAGAAGGGATTGCAGAGGCACAAAAAGAATCCATACGGCTCAAAATGGAAAACTACGACCGATTAAGAAAGTTTGATTATTAAACGCCTCTAGTACGAATTTCAGCTATATAGTGTGCTACGATTTCACAAAAATCATGAACTTCTTGATCTGTAAGAAATTTATGTAATCCGATACGAATAGGGAACTGCCAAGTTTTATCTTTTTCTATGTGTTTTATAACCTGTGTAGGACTGAGAATATCAGAGTTACACGCTGATCCAGTCGAAATAGCGATCCCCTCTTCTGCGGACAAAAGAGTCATAAGTTCACTCCCTCGAACGTTTTTAATCGCGATACTCATAAGCCCGGGAACACGATCATAACCCTTTTCATGGATTTTTATATCCGGAATATTTTGGGTAAAAAAAGTTTCTATTACCTGTTGCCATTTTTTATATTTTTGTGTGTTTATGGTGGATTCTAATTCCCAAAGTTCAAAAGATTTAGCGACCCCCTCAGCCAAAAAAACATTTTTGGTATGGCTGTCTTTGGAAATTTCTGAAAACATTTCAGGGTTTTTTATATACAGAATACCGACCATCTTCGGGCCATATATTTTTTGTGGAGCAAAGGTTCCAAAGTCACAGTTTTCAAAATCAGGACGAAGGCCTTTGGCAAAACTTTGTGAAAAATCTTGTAAAATAAGACTTTTAGGGAATTTTTTACGGAAAAGCTGACCATCATAAATCGCCCCTGTCTCAGAATTAGCCGCCATAAGCGCTATAAATTTAGGATTTTTTCCCATAAGTATTTCTAGATCTTTACCCCGTGGATCAAACCAATTTTTAGGCAGAATTTCATCGAGAATAGAGCTATGCTCGACCGCTGAGCAATAACAATTGTCAAGACCAAACCGTTTTACCGCCGCTTTTATAGCCTTTCGATTACTGTCGGTCCCTGAATAAGTCAGGCATAATTGGTCGCTTGAAACATTTAGTATTTTAGCGATTCGGGCAAGAGACTGATCTATTTTTTTTCGTGATTCAAATCCGTAGCAGTGCTTTGAATTTTCATTACCATAGATATCCATAACCGAAATCATGGCCTCTTTTACGCGTGGATCGAGGGGGGTTGTGGCGGCAGAATCAAAGTACATAAGGACAAAAATAATAAGATAGGGATTACTTTAAAGGAAAGTCTGAATATTATAACTAGGCTGTTTATTGGTTTCATTTAAGTAACACTTACTAATTTATCATACTTTCCTAAAGTAATAAAGAGGGAAAACAACTAGTTTAATTTGTTGAGAGGGTTAAGCCCAAGCTCTTTATTGTTGAGAACAAAAGCATTAAGTCGATCATAAGAAGGCGGTAAATAGTCATTAGTGGCCCATTCACCGTGTACCAGTTTCAGACCTGATGGTTTTTCAAAATGAGCATAACTTGTTGGATATTTTTTATAAAAACGTTGAACGGCCTTGTTCCATATTTTCCCAATAGCGATAACCGAGACACTACCCTGATTAAGTGCTTCTCCACTGGTATTACCGCCCCACAAGAGAAAAGTATGATTTGGAGAATACCCTACAACGAGATCGTCGACAGGGTAAATATTGCCATCTATTCGTTTTGAAGAAGTCCCTGTTTTGACCGCTATGTTATAATCTGGAACCGTAATATTATCACGCCATCCGTAGTCAGTAGGTCGAGCAATCGTATTGGAAAGAATATCACTCATAAAAAATCTGGTTGTATCGGAAAGAGTGGTAAACCGTCGTTGGTCACAGAAATTCCCAAGGGTTTTACCCCCCAATGTTTTAACGCTTATGACAGGACAAATAGACTGACGCTTTCCGGTCGAAAGTGTCGCATAAGCGTTGGCTAATCGGGAAAGTTTTATAGGGGCGGTTCCAAGACTAATCGTCCACCCAAAAGCCTGTTTTTTATACTGTTTATTAATATTAAATCCAAACTTAGTATCTAGGTATTTACGTACGATACGCTCACCACCACCAAGGATTAAAGCTTTAGCCGCGGGAATATTACGAGACTTAGCAAGCGCTTCTGTCATGCGGATACCACCGAGATAGTGACCATCTGCATTTTTGGGATTATGGGGCCCATTACGAAACATAAGGGCGGAGTCATAAAATATAGTAGGCGGTTCATATCCTTGATCTATAGCGGCACTATAAATAAAAGGCTTCATCGTAGACCCTACCTGACGATTTGATCGAAGCATGTCTAATTGCCCACTGATATCGCTATCCCAAAAATATCTTGAACCAATCCAAACTAAGGGTTTACGGCTTTTATTATCCAGAATAATAAAAGCCGTATTTTGAATATTATGATCTAGGGTCAGGTTTTTAGAAGCCTGTCGTAATTGTTGTGATATATCTTTCTGGAGATTGGCATCAAGTGAGGTTTTTATGATAATACCGTCTTTAATCGAAGCAATATCAAGATCTTTCTTCGCTAAATAATCTCGAACATAGAACTGAAAATGCTGAAAATCAGAGTGCACCCAGTTATGATTTCTAGGAAGTTTTGTGAGTTTTAGCTCTTGCCATACACGGTAGGTTTTTGCACGGCTCCATTTATTTTGTTCAGCCAGGGCTAGCAGAACTTTTTCTATACGGGTTGTTTGGTATCCTGTTTCAAAAAGATTACAGTTGGTTGTTTTTTCAGGGCAAGAACCCAACCAGTCTTTTACATTGGTTTTGCGTCCAAGGCTGACAGGGTTTTGTGGAAGCATGGTTAGGATAAGACTCTGAGCCGGTGAAAGATCGGATGGGGGCTTATTAAAGTAGAACCTTGAGGCGACACTAACCCCATTTGATCTGGCTCCGTATGGGACTGTATTAAGGTATATTTCTAAAATATCATTTTTAGTAAATTTTGATTCTATTCCCATTGCCAAAAATATTTCACGGAGTTTTCTATGAATCTTTTTTTCATCGTTTAAAAAGGCTTTTCTGGCTACTTGTTGCGTAAGCGTTGAAGCCCCTTGAGTGAATTTTCCCGATTTAAAATTTACCCACATAGCTCTCGTGATACCGATAGGATCAACGCCAAAGTGATACTTAAAACGACGATCTTCGGCCAATATCGTGGCTTGCTTTAGCATTTCGGGGACTTCTTCGATCGCCATCCAATCACGATTTTCCGTTCCAAAAATACGATGAATTTCAACCCCATATCTATCCGTAAAAATAATAGGATACTGCAGGAAGTCACGAGAAAAGGTCTTCCCTTTTTCAAAATCAGTCCTTCCCCATAAGAATAAGGCACAGAGTGATAGGACGACAGCGATAAAAACAAAACGGAATAAGAGTATCAATAAAATTCTCATTAATTATTTTATAAACTAATTTATATTTTTTGTCAACAAGTAAAGTGATATAGAAAAGAGGGTTCTTAAAAGTCTTAAGAATTTAAAACAAAAAACCTAAAAAAAGGCTTAAATAAAAGGAAAAAGCGAGTAAAATAAAGAACGAAAACCCTTAATTTACCACC
>JALWQU010000023.1 GCA_026982915.1 Candidatus Altimarinota bacterium
ACACCGATTTCCGATTTTTGACCGGCGAGCAGCAGACAGCCTTTTACTTCTAAAATCGTTAATCCTTGTTCGGCGTTCCAATATGGGACACCTGCGAAGATGTTTTTCCTTTTTCCTTTTATCTTTTATCTTTTGCCTTGTTCTTTTTTCCTTGTTCGGTGTTCGATATTTTTTTATAAACTGCAAAGGCGCGAAGCCGCTAAGAAAAACTTTTTGATTGAAACAATACGTCATCCCGTTCGCGGCACAGTCCCGTAGGGACGCACCCTTTGTAGCTCAAAGAAAACAACGCACGAGCGAAGCTCCGTAGGAGCGTAACACATAATAAACCTTATTTTTATCGGTTCAACCTTAGTAGCCAGGGTTTTTTAAAATATTTCCGACCTTATTACCTTATTTTTTGGGGCGGGTCATGAATAAGGTAATAAGGTTGATTTTGTTTGGATCGTTTTTTTTCTACTAAGGTTGGGGAAACGAAAATAAGGTTTTGTATTGTTCCGGGTTTCATCTTTTTGATTTAAGAACAAGGAACACCGATTTCCGATTTTTGACCGGCGAGCAGCAGACAGCCTTTTACTTCTAAAATCGTTAATCCTTGTTCGGCGTTCCAATATGGGACACCTGCGAAGATGTTTTTTCCTTTTATCTTTTATCTTTTATCTTTTGCCTTGTTCTTTTTTCCTTGTTCGGCTTTCCAATTTTACGCATATGGAGAAATACGATAAATTTCTATAAAAAAAGCTTGCAGAAACCAAAACAAGTACCTATACTTGTACGTGATTAATAACTTAAAATAAAGCAAAACAATGATTACTGCTAATTTCACAGAATTCAGGACCGGCTTAAAAAAATTTCTTGATAACGTTGAAAACAATCATGAGACGTTAGTAATAAAAAGAAAATCCGGAAAAGGAGCTGTCATGATTTCACTGGACGAGTACAACTCGATTATGGAAACTGTACATTTATTGAGCTCAAAAGCAAATGCTGACAGACTATATGAGTCAATTCGGCAAATGAAAAAGGGCGAAACCGTGAACCGTGATTTAATCGAAGACTAATGAAAATTATTTTTTCTAAAATTTCATGGGAAGATTATGTTTCATGGCAAAAAGAAGATAAAAAGATATTGAGAAGGATTAATCAATTGATTAAGGATATACAAAGAACGCCTTTTCAAGGAATTGGCAACCCCGAACCATTAAAATACGACTTAGCCGGTTTTTGGTCACGGCGGATTAACCGGGAACACAGACTTGTATATCAAGTGATTGATCAAGAGATATTAATATACAGTTGTAAATATCATTATGACAGATAGCATACGTATATAAACAGTAAAACGAATATCGAATACTGAAAGACTTTTACAGCTTCGTTATTCGAAATTCCCGGTTTTACATTCGATATTCAAAAACATCGACGAAATACAAAGCAACACTTCCACTCTTACTTAGTTTGGAATTGATTTTTTCACCCGCCGCTCACTGATACTCGTTAATATAGCATACAACGCGGGCACGACCACCAGGGTAAGAACCGTGGCAAAGAACAATCCAAAAATAACCGCTACGCCCATATTCCCCCACCACTGGGAACTTTCCGCCCCAAACTCCACAACATTGTGAAAATCAAAAGAAAGCATCCCGATAATATCGATATTCAAGCCAATGGTCAGCGGCACCAGCCCCAAAATGGTGGTAATGGCCGTCAGCAATACCGGGCGCAACCGTGTACTGCCGGCTTTGATGATGGCTTCTTTTTTGGCCATACCGCTTTCACGCAGTTTTTGGATATAATCGATCAAAACAATGGCATTATTGACCACCACTCCCGCCAGTGAAATAATACCGATGCCGGTCATGATAATTCCAAAAGGATAAAAGGTGACCAGCAAACCGAAAAATACGCCAAAAAACGAAAGCAGCACCGACGCCATAATAGTCATAGGCAGAATGAGCGAATTGAACTGGCTGACCAGCACAAAAAATATCAGGAAAATGGCCACCATAAAAGCATTGCCTAAAAAGGCCTGCGCTTTTTGCTGCTCCTCATCCTGACCCGCAAATTTAAAACTGTAGCCGGGCGGCGTTTTATAATCTTCCAGGATATTTTTCACATCGGCCAACACCTCCGCCGAGCTGCGCCCAAA
>JALWQU010000024.1:0-2379 GCA_026982915.1 Candidatus Altimarinota bacterium
ATCTTGGAGAACGAGATATCCGGATGACCAAAGTACAACAAAAAATATCTGGCTGTTTTCGGTCGTGGGATGGGGCTGAAACTTTTTGTAGAATCCGGTCTTATTTGGCTACTTGCAAGAAAAATGGGGTTACGGCTTCTCAAGCGCTGACCTGTTTATTTGATAAAAATTCTCATTGTCCTATATTTGGGACTGAATAGTTACCAATTTTCACTCAATATCAAGCGGAGCAAAGATGAATTTAGAAATTCATTTCAACCCTTTTACGATCTTTTTAGCTTTTGCCGAAGCAGAGCCACGATTCTACTTCAGTACAAACAACAGCCCTAAGATTTTTTACCAAAAACCCTTAAAAATAATTCGGGAAGTGTCGTTGGTGGATTTTCAATTTCACGAGGTTCCGCCGGACCTCCTGGCCCAGTTGCAGTTAATAATTTGTAAAATGACAGAGTAGTATCTGTTAAATCTATGGGCTCTTTTGTATTTTCACTAAGCGCCTCCAGTAAAGAATAAAAATCCATAAAAGCTTCTTTTGCATCATCTTCTTTTTTCCCAAGGAAACGATGCTGTAATGCCCTAGATTGAGAGACTATTGGCTCAGTGGAATTCATAGTATTCGCTATTGAGGGGAATTTCAATACCTCCTCTAATCCGACCACCTCAACACAGGCAGATATTTCCTGATAAAGTGGTAAAGGATCTATTTCATACACCGCCCCTTCACTACTACCTTCGTCAATACTAGCAAGTGGTGTACTAACTACTTCCAGCACTGCCTTTATTGCGTCCCGTACTTCATTTGGACCAACTAAACAGTTGTCAATTTCTAAACTACAACCTTTCATCGCCTTTTCCAATATACTAAAGCATCTCTGGGTCTCCACTTGTTTTAAAATACAATCTAATTCTTTTAACCGTGCTAATGCTGCTTCCTTTTCTTTATCTAAGTTTTCTGTGGACATTTTCTTTGTTGGTTAAAAACAATTAACATTCTGCATAAAATAAAAAATAAGGCAAAAAAAATCCTTATTTCAAATACTTCACCAGTTCATTTGAAATATCCAAAACCTCTTTGATGCGGTTTTCAACCGTTTCTTTGTCCCTTGGATCAAGCGCCACCGATCGGAAGAAATTCGTCTTCATCCTTTTTATGAGGCGACCATTGGTCATAAAAATAATCACATTTCCCCGTAAAAGCACCGATAACCCTTTTTCCTTTTCGCTCAGGTTAATAAGTTGTACCTGCACCGCTGGCGAGAGCGTTTTTACAATCTCAAGCGCCTTATCATCCTTTTTCCCGTTATAAATAAAAGAAAAAGTTTTGTTAAACTCCGAAGACTCCGTTTCAATTTCCTGTCTCCAAAAAAAGTTCAGTAACTTCCGTCCAAAGTGTTCTGGGACAAGCTGGAAATCAGATTTCAATGTTTTTTCCAATTTTATCGCAAAAACATTTTTGTAGTGCTGACTTCTCCGAGTCCGTCCCTTGCGATTAAGAGAGACCGTCGTGTACTCAAAAATACCCGCATAAAAATCAATAGACTGATCCTCCAGTTTATACTTTCCCCAAAATTCATCCTGCATATTCTGCCGTTCGTCTCCTTGTCGAAAAAACTCCGGAAACCGTGCCACAAACGCCGACCAGTGCCAGTAGTTTTCCCCTGGATTATAAATCCACTTATTTTCCTTCGCAATAAGGTATTTCACCAGGTCTCGTTGAAGATTTTTCACCTTCCGATAGTAATAAAAAGGCGGAATAAAGGGTAAAACAAGTAAACCAAGTCCACCCCCATCATCCCCCATACTAGCAAGCCCTTCTATGATTTTTGGAAATAAAACGACGACTAAGATGGTCAATAAGGCCGGAATCGAAAGAAGAAATAAATTTCGCTTAAGTTTTTGTGGATTGGCCTCATAATCCTCAAACTGTTTTTTTATGGCTTCGTTTTTCCGTGACAAAAGCAAGTGATGCATCGGTTTTCCTACGGGATCCCAAACACCTGGGTTCGTGGTTATGGCTGGTTTTGGCGATTTCTTCGTTTTCAGAAACGACCGTAATACGCCTATAAAAGGTAAGGTCACGTCCTGTGAAAGGGCGGTAAAGGTTTGTTGGATTTCCGTATCTTTAACCCCCGCTTTTTTTGCCAAAACCATGATTGAAGCGGGATCTCGTCCTTTTTCTAGTTCTGATTTTATAATGTCCCGGTAATTCATGCAGTAAAACTATAGGAAAGTCTGATAAATTCAGCCGATCAAGAAATTATAGTATTTTTGATAAAATTTCAACGAATAAATCTTTTTTGATAATCCTTTATCAGAAAGGATTTTGAGTTCAAGATAAGTAGCTTATATTTTTTCGAGATAAGCCCTCAAAGTCCCGTA
>JALWQU010000024.1:2389-8704 GCA_026982915.1 Candidatus Altimarinota bacterium
ATACTCGGGAGCTCAAAATAGGAAGCTCTTAATTTAGCGTTTTGAGCGGACGGGTGTCAATTTTACGAAAAGACGAATTTCTTAGGCTGCTTATTTGTTTCATTTAGGCGACACTTATTAATTTATCAGACTTTCCTAGTAAGATTTAATCAATAATTGCAAAAAATAGAGACTAAGGCCTCACACTCGCAAAAACCCCTGTAGTTCATAGACAAACTGATTCATGGTAAGCTTTTTTGTTTTCAGGTCTAATTCAGCTTTGGGGCTTGAAACAACCGATGCATCATAGTTTTGGTGCACAAACTGTATTCGATTATTCTCCTTGGATAGGACGATTCCAATGTGTCCATGCGGAGCCTTTCCAGAAAAACAAATAATATCGCCTTCGGTGACATCCTCAATCGGTATTTTTGTCAGCTTCATCATTGTGGCAAACAAAAACCAATCTTGGGCATGTCCCTCCTGCCATCGTCTCGCAAAATTAATCCCCGTAAGCTCATAAAGATAGCGTCTAATAAGCTCCACGCACTGATACTTTAATCCCAAATAATGTCCCTCACGATCTACCTGATAATCCGTAGAAACAAACTCGGGGGTTCCATTGGAAAATATATCCAGTGGAATCCCTTTGACGGTCACGGTTGCCAGTTTTTTACCAAAAGCCATTTTCAATAGGTTAACAGAATTTTCCGATTTCACGAATAAAATATTTGCAGAAAAAAACAAAATATCTAGAATCGGCAAGTAATATCTATTATTTCTGACTTAATACACATGGGAAAACTACACCAAATCTTTGCCACAAAAGCCCTTCGGGATAAAATTCTTTTTACCATTTTTATCCTGATTATCTTTCGAATGCTCGCCCACATCACCATACCAGGCGCTGACGTTGAAGCTATTAAAACCCTTATTGATAATAAAGGACAAAATGCTCTTGGCGTTTTTTCTATGCTGACAGGAGGTGCTATGGAAAATTTTTCGATTATTCTCATGGGGCTTACGCCTTATATCAATGCCTCGATCATCATGCAACTTCTGGCCGTTATTGTTCCGAGTATTGAAAATTTAAAAAAAGAAGGCGAAGCCGGTCAAAAGAAAATTAGCCAGTACACACGAATGCTAACTGTACCACTCGCCTTTGTACAAAGCTATGGAATGATCAGTCTTATTAACAAATTTTCATCAGTACAAATCGTCGATACCCAGAGTATGACGGTTATGCTTCCGATAATGTTAACGGTTACGGCTGGAACTATTTTGTTAATGTGGCTCGGAGAACTGGTTACGGAAAAAGGTATTGGGAACGGTATCTCTCTGATGATCTTTGCAGGAATCGTTTCTACCGTACCACGACAAATTGCGGGAACTTATCAAGCGGCTGATCCTTTGACCATGATTCTGCTCGCACTAGCAACCATACTTTTAACAATCTTTGTTGTTTACATCTCCGAAGGAGAACGACGAGTACCGGTGATCTATGCTAGTAAAAAATCATCGGCTTCTTCTAAATCCTTTTTACCACTTAAGATTAACCAAGCCGGAATGATCCCTATCATCTTCGCGCTTTCCGTGGTTTCTTTTCCGTCAATCATTGGTGTCTTCATGGCCAAATCAGATTCTCAAACGCTTCAGAATATAGCCACTTTTGCACAGGAAAACCTTAATCCGGCCTCGCCAACTATTTGGTATAATATTGTTTACGCACTCCTTATTTTTGGATTTACTTACTTTTATGTTTCACTCGTCTTTGATCCCAAGAAAATTGCTAAAAATATTCAGTCAAGGAGTGGTTTTATTCCGGGGTATCGACCCGGAAAAGAAACCGAACGATTTTTGGGACTTACCACAAACCGACTTTGTTTCTGGGGTGGAGCCTTCTTGTCTTTTGTCGCTATCTTCCCACTCATTTTCCAAAAGATGATAGGCGGAAGCTCAACAGAATCAGGTGTTGCTTTATTTGTATCAGGAGCCGGAATTATCATCGTTGTATCGGTGGTACTGGACATTATTCGACGAATCAATGCTCATCTCGTAACACAAAACTACGACAAATTGTAATACACCCCCCTCCTTTTAATAACTAAATTCGCAAAAAAAAGATTATTTCCTTATGATAGATAAGAAACTAATCTTTTTTTAAAATGAATGAGACTACTGCCACATCTCCAATCAAACCCGCAAGCCCTATCGGTGATAGCACAATCCTGATAAAGACCGCCTTCAAGGCTTTTCCTAAAGTTTGGTGGCGAATTTTAACTATCAACATAGTAGTTCTTGTAACTATTTCATTGGGGACTATTCCGCTTGGGCTCATTGCCATGAACTATATCGGTGGATGGGAAGTTTTTGATAAACTTGTTATTACTGAAACACTTAGCTTTAAGGACATTAACTTCAATGTTAATGATCTCTACAACTATGGAGCTGTACTAGGTATCTTATTTATACTTATGCTTACTTGGGTTATCACCTTTGGTGTACTCGGAAAAATCGCCAAGATGCTGGTCATTCGAGATTATGTACAACGAAAAACCACCAACCCCATAGACCTTCTATTTAGCAAAAGTTGGCAGTATTTTTGGTCTTATGCAGTGCTGGGACTAAGAATGTTCTTTTATGTGTCTTGGCCATTTTTACTGGTTTTGCTCTTAGCCTTCCCCATAACCGTAAATCTGAGTATTATACCTTCTAATATACGCCTTATTCTGAATTTACTAGTAACACTTTTGGCTATTGGAACTTTTGCATTTATGCTTTATCGTTCCCTAAAGGTTATTCTGGCTCCTTACGCACTTATAGACAAAACAAGCTCTTCTGAAGAGGCTTTAAACGAATCTATCAACCTTACAAAAAACATTTGGTGGAAATTTCTTAAAAACATTTTACCCTTTTCAATTCTGATGTTTGCCATGAGCTTCTTTTCGAGCCTCATTCTCCCAGGCTTAGATATTATTTTTATTACGCCTTTAACCCTAAGTTTCTTCTACTTCCTCATGCTTGACATGCAAAGTCGAAAAAATCAGGGCTAAACATTTGATTTTTAATTATTTTTCGTTATAAGTTATCTGTTAATTATCGATAAACCATGTCTAAAAAACCAGTACCAAAGAAGAAACAAGCCGTTTCCTCAACGCGTAGCCGACACAGTAAGTATGCTTATGTACAGCGAACAAAGCTTGCCAATGGTGTTAACCTTGTAGCTTGTGACGCCTGTGGCGAACAAAAACGAGCCCACTTTGCTTGTGAAGCCTGTGGCAAATACAAAGGCAAACAAATCCTAACGGTTAATAAAGGACCAAAAGGCAATGTAACCGAAATTGCGGCTTAAAGAACTTAAGTCTCTAGAATACTAAAAAAGCACTTCTCGAAGTGCTTTTTTTATAAGCAGTACTTATTTTAATCAGCCCCTAAAAAGTGGAAAATAATTATTTCTTGGGTAAGCTCCCTATGAGTAATCAAAACAAATGGACAACAAACAACAACGACGACGAGGCAGAACCATTGCCATTGAGGCGCTTTTTGCCTTCTTGAGTCGTAATCGCGAAGTACCTCTGTCAGATTGTTTAAATCATATTCTAACCGCCGTATCAGAAACCGATCCAGATCCTTTTATCACAACACTCCTCGAAACCGCTGAAAAGAATCTTGGTAAGATAAAAGTCCTTATTCAGGCTTTTGCCCCAGAATACACCTACGAAAAAATTGCCCCTATCAATCGTATTATTCTTATTCTTGGTATTACCGAGTTAAAATTTCTTGATACACCACCTGTTGTCGTGATCAATGAGTATGTCGATCTCGCCAAAAATTTTGGAGAAACCAAATCTGGAGGCTTTATCAATGGTGTTCTAGATAATTACAGAAAAAGTCTTGGGCTTGATAGATCACGATAAAAATATCTCATATCAACATGAAAGTCACCCTCGTAATGGCCATAACCCTTGATGGAAAAATCGGTAGAGACGCCGACCACTTCCCTGACTGGACCGGTAAAGCCGATAAAAAGCTTTTTGTCGATCTGACAAAAAAAGCCGGTGTTCTTATTATGGGATCAAAAACCTTTGATACTATTGGTAAACCATTACCCGGGCGAAAAAATGTTATTATGACGCGTGATAAAACACGCCAATCAAACGAAGAAAATCTCGTTTTCACGGATAAATCCCCCTCAGAAATATTGAACGATCTTGAGGAAGAAGGCTTTAAAACGGTTATTTTGGCTGGCGGCGCACAGATCAATACCCTCTTTGCCCGAGCGGGCTGTATTGATGAGCTCGTCGTGACGGTTTGTCCCAAGATTTTTGGGGCCGGTATCAGTCTTTTTGCCGGTAATATCGACATGAATCTCGAGTTACGATCAATGGAATCTCTTACCGATCAGGTTATTTGTCTTCGTTATCGTGTTTTGGCTTGAAAAACAATGGATTCTTTGGTACAATAGTTAGAATCTGTTTAATATCTTACAAAATGCTTCTTTTTCATACTGACAACCTCGCACACTACGGTCTTGAGCGAATTTTTGAATTTGCCAAAAAAGCTGGTTTTAAAGGTATCGAAGTAGGTGTAGGCATGGTTTATGATACACAAGACGCTTCCTACCTAAAGAAACTCGAAAAAAGGTACGGCGTTAAAATACGAGCCTTTTCACTTTCTGCTCGGCACGAGGGAAAGCTTATGCGGAGCTTTCAAGAAACGGTTCGAGAGTTTCCGGGCTGTGTGATCAATATGAATCCCTCGCAAGTATTATCCTTCCAGTATAAAAAATGGCTCGATAATACGATTCCGAAACTCGCTAAAAAGTATCAACTCGTGGCCTGTCGAAAAAATGCTCCCATAAAAATGATTTTGGGGTTTTTGCCAAAACGCAGTGGAAATTCACTAGAAGCGCTTAAAAATAGTGGTAAAGTCTGCCTCGATCTCTCCGCCCTAGCACAGTCTCACGAAGACGTCATGCAAGCGGTAAACTATCTAGGCTCGCACCTCGTCCATATTTATCTATCAAATGTTTCTGGTGACCAACCTTATGCGGTTCCTGAGAAAGGGATTCTCCCCGTTGAAAGCTTTCTGGTAAAACTAGCCCACAAAGGGTTTCATGGTGATTTTACGCTTAAAATAAATCCTAAATTTCTATCGGAAGGGGATGAAGAAATCCTGTTAGCCAAGATGATTAAGTCTCGTAAGTTTTATGAAAAGTACTTCGAAAAGGAGTTCCGAGCCATCCCACAGAAGTAAATATTAAGGAAATTAATACGGATATTTAAGGAAAGTCTGATAAATTCAGCCGACCAAGAAATTGATACGGATATTTAACACCCCTTGAGTTCCCCTCTTTCAAAAAGAGGGGAAACTTTCCTTTGTACTTTTCTAGATTCACAAAAATCGTTCCTTGAGTTTTTGATAGAATCTTATTAGACTTCCGTCATGAAAACTTATTTTTTGGATCAAGGATCATTTATTGGTGGCGCAGAATGGTTTTTATTGGATTTTTTACAAAACACCTTGTCTGGTGACCTGCGAAAATTTAAACCCACTATTATTGGCGGTAAACACGAAAAATACAAAAGGCTTGGCTTGGGTATTGATATTATTGATTTCCATTACCCATCCGTGAGTGGTAATATTTTTGCAAAGGTATGGCATTTAGCAGAACTAGCCTTTACAGCTCGCAAAATAAAAAAAATAACTCAAAAACAATCTCGTAAACAATTCTTTTCTAATACGCCCAGAACACACTTTACGCTTTATTTAGCTAAAAAACTCTGGCGATTGAAAGGCAAATGGATGGTTATGCTGCACGATTTTTCAATTCCGCCTTTTTTACTTCGGAAAATTGCCCAAGAAGCCGACATCCTGATCGTTAACTCAACCGCCACACGAAACTGGCTACGAGACATCATTCCCAGTACCTTGTACGACAAGATTCGAATTGTCGAGAACGGGATAAAGATGGAAAAACTACCAAACGCAACAGTACCGCAAAAACTCTTAAAAGTCTTAATACTAGGGAGAATCGACCCAAGAAAGGGGCAAATGCACGCGCTTGAGGCGGCTGACTTATTACAAGAACGCAACCCAGACCTTGCTTTTGATTTCATTGGAAGCGCGGTAGAAAGCGATAAACGGACGATTAAGTACGAAAAGGAGTGTCATCAGTTCTCAAAAGCAAGGGGTTTGCAAAAAGTAAGATTTATCCCTGAAGTATCGAATGTTTTTGAAAAAATAAAAGAATATGATTTATGCCTTTTTTTGCCGACAGAACCAGAAACTTTTGGACGAGTGGTAACCGAAGCGCTCGCGATGAACCGTATGGTT
>JALWQU010000025.1 GCA_026982915.1 Candidatus Altimarinota bacterium
AGAATTGTTTCTAATTGATTTTTTGGGATAAATTCACATAGTTGATTTAAGACCGTGTTACGATGTTGCATGGTTCTTTGTTATTAAGAAAAAGAGGCTGTCACCTCTTTTTCTATTTTTATCCTTTCTCTTTTCTAGTCTACTTTTTTGCTGTCCGACATTTTATTTTTCTCGGACACTACTGTGGATTCGGTAATTTCTTCGACAATTTCGATATTTTGTTTCTTGGCGATTTTCCTTAAGATTTTCACTTGGTCTCCGATAGAGTGGAGCTGTCTCTTTCGGTCTTCGGTTGATTTTCGGGCGTATAAGATAGCTTTCATCTTGCTTCAAGCGTTGTTATATCGGTGAATAGTAGGGCTTTGGGGGACTTTTTAAAGAGTTCCGCGAGCCTGTCGATGGATTTGAGAGAGATGTTGCCCTTGGCTAGATCTTTATTGAATTTATCCACTATTTGATAATACCGCCCTTTTGTGAGTGTTTTATTTTGGGACAAGGCTAGTCCCATATCCTTTTTTTTAATACCATAAAATGTGGATAAAGCGTCGATATTTTTCTGAATAAGACGGTAGTTAATATGGGGCATCACCAAACAGGGGTTATCTGAATCGGTTGATTATGATAATTTTCTAGAGCTTGTTGGATGGCTGGATGCAAGGAGTCCCATTTTTTAGCCTTATTTTTTACTTCTGCCCCGAATTGTCGGTACATTTCTGATTCGTGTATAATTTTTCGGAACTCAGCAACGGATATTTTTACAGACACAGTTTCATTCCCTGATCGGTTCATAAGCGACTCTAAAAACCCTTGATCAAAGTTTATATTGACGGTGTTTGAGTTATTTATTTTTCCCATTTTAGACCGTAGGTGTTAAATTCTATAATTCGGCGTCCTTCATTATAAAAAGGGGCCTCAATTTTTACGGTATCAGCTTTTTTGATTTTATTTACAAATTTATCAGCTGGTTTTATGAAAATAACATCTGAGCTGTAGTCAGCTGGCCCATTGTAGCTATACTTTTCAGCAGGGGCACTATCAAACCGTATTCTTAGTTTTTCAGTATCGTATGGTCCCTGACCAATAAACTGACAACTCTTAGTACATTTTAGTAGTACATCATTTTTGCCGTTCTTATTTCTTATAGTCAGGTTGAAGTAGTTATCTCCATAAGGAAAACCAAACTTAACTTCGTTTTCTGATTCGGCAATAGCGTATAAAACTTCTGAATCATCCATTGCATCTATATCACGATATATTGACCAGTTACGAAGGGCTTCAGCTTCTTTTGCTTCTGCTTTTTTTCGTTCAATTTCGGCTTTTTCTTTTTCTTGTAGTTCAAGTTTTTCCTCATCACTCATTTTTTCATACGCTATACGCTTGGCTTCTGCCTCTTTTGCTTTTTGTTCTTCATAGATATCTATCATGGTTTTTTCTTCTTGAGTTGGTACGAAGGACTCATTAGAATCCATCATAGCAAAAACAGAAACCATAACTATAGCTGAAAAAACGCCAATAAGACGCATTGTATTAGTTATTTTTATATGCTTAGTGGCTTCTATCCAGTGGTACGGAAAGAATAAAAAGGCGATTGCCACAAGAGTTAGTCCGATCGGTATGGAAGCTGTCATAATAATCCCCCCCGATAAAGCAATGAATAAACTGGCTATAAAGCCTACAACGGAGATAACTTTTTCCATGATCTATTATTGGTTACAAATTGAAGGATTCCAAAGCCCTGCTTGGTTATCCCTTGCCATTTTAGCCAAACTTTGATATTCATCCATCCTTGAGTTTGATTTCTTTGTGTAAAGGTTCGCAAAGCCTTCCTTGAGAAGTTTTGCGCCGATATCAACGCCATCTAGCTCAACAAAAGCTAAAAGTCGTCCATATCGCCCTGTTTTAATATTTCCATCGAAAACTAATTGAACCTGCTTTTTTTCAACTAACTCTTTCATTTTCTTTGAGGCTTCTTTCCCCATACATTGGACGGGTTTTTGAGGGTGTTTTGTTTCAGGTGTATCTATTCCTAAAAGCCTAACAATGAATTTTTTGCCATTTATTCGGGTTTCAATGGTATCACCGTCGATAACCCTTGAAACATAAGCCTTGAGGCTGTTTTTGGCCTGTTCTCTTGTGAATTTCTTGGTCAGAATGGGTTTACGACTTCTTGTATATTTTCTTGTGAAACTTTGTCTTAACTGCTGAGAGTTATCCTGATTTTTATTACTTCTTCGGATGTTACGGTGCTTTCTTGTATACTTTTTTATGTTCTGATTCCTTAAACTTAAAAGCTTTTTCTTTCGTGAAAGTCGTTCTTTTGATTTTTTCTTTCGCCATTTATTATGAGCCTCTTTATTTTTTTCATGAATAGCCCCCCAACTACTGTCATCTGAATAGCCTTTGTAGGTTATTGGTTTTGTGGTGTAGCTTGAGTAGTCTTTCAGATAAGAAGCCGGCGTTGTGGAAGATCCACACTTATAATGGCTTACATAGGTTTTATTTCCATGGGAATTCCAATAATAACAACCCCCTTTTGGTCCGGTTATATAGCTTCGAGCAGAAACCGTTGAGATTCCAAGGAGTAATATACTGAAAGCTAATAGGGATTTTTTCATGGTTATTTTTTAATTAGTTTTAAATATTCTAAATAATCCTTTCGTTCTTCAGCGGAAAGTTTTACAAAGTCTTGCGCGGGAAGTTCTCCTGAAGAGTTACTTTGATTATTATTCCTCATATTTCCTGATCCCGTCATGTTTCCCCCGACATTAACGGTATTATTATTCGTTATGGACCGGTCGATCAGCGATGGATCAGCATTTTTCAGCTTTTCATAAGGAACGCCGAAAAGACCGGCGAGAATAAGGAGATCTTTGTTAGTGGGGTTATTAATCAATCTCGATCCTTTATTATATTTTGATTGTCGATTTTTCCCAACCTCACCTATAGATTTCTCAAAAAAGTCACCAAGGTCAGTAGCATTTTTTAAGTTGTGGCGCTCCATAATCGCCTTTATCAGTTCGACTTGTGTACTGGTTTTATTCATACAGTAAAACTTATAGCACTATATTTGACATAATGCAAATGTATACTGTCTTGTTATTCGTAATACATATACACAAAAAAGTGTAAAAAGTATTTGACCTGTCTTTGTATATCGTGTACAATTTACACGAAAATTAAATAAAACCTCACATGGCAACAAAACCAACCGTAAAAACATCAATTTCATTCTCACAGGATCAGATAAAAGAACTTGATAAAATGAGAGGATTTCAGTCTAGGTCGGCATTTATCAAAGGATGTATTGATTACACCGTTGTTGATAGAAAAAGGAAACAATTAAACCAAGCCTAACCATGAATAATCACACGCTCAAATTCGCACTGACATACGCCCTAAGTAATGGGGTAAAACGAGTCGAAATTAGCCAGTATCCGAACTTCTTTCGTGATTGTGTCCAAGGAATGGAAAATGGTTTGTTTCGGACCTATGAAGAAGCGATAAATCGATTTAAAGCCCTCATAAAATGAAAACCATAATGGTAACCAAACTCGTGTATCAAGGGCTTGAGGTAGTCGAAAAAACCAAAGTCCCTGTGAAGGACAACGGAGACTTCATGGAACAGCTCGGAAAACTAATCAAATTATCCCAACAAATATGAAATTCATCAAAGACGACTCCATCAGGTTCGCGATCGAAATAATGATCGTAATCATCCTGCTCCCAATACTAATAATCACAACACATGTTTAAAAAATTCAAAATCGGCATCGTAACCCTCGGGTTAGTTTTATTGAGTGGAGGAATCTACTTAGTCGGAACTCAAGCTTCAAAAGTATCCCTCTACTTCGAAAATCAAAGTATTCATTCAGAATACGAAGCTTCAGAAAAGAAGTTAGACGAATTAAAAACAGCGGAAGCTAGGGCGGTACAGGCTACAAAGGATCAAATAGTGGTCGTTGAAAAGAATATTTGTCTTAGGGCTATTTCTGACGGACGAATAACAAAAGGGAAAGTATCCGATGAAATTTACAACACGATTGAGAAGTTTTGCCACGACAAATCAATTGTTCCTTCTGAGTTACGGCCTCGAATTGTTCGAATCGTTGAGAAAGTTCCAGTGGTTCACGAAAAGATCGTTTTTGCTTCAGAGGAAGAGTGGGGTGCTGATGTTCTTAATGGGCTTGAGGATCAAGTTAATTTTTACAGTCAAGAATGACCTCGGAAAGACTGGTCATTGTTATAACACTTTGTTGGCAAGTCGTAGCTCTTATCAAATTATTATTTTTCTAACCACTATAAACATGCCAAACAGGCTCCAAACGGCTCTCGGAACACTGGATCTACTCAATGAGTTTATCCAAAAAAGCCAAAGCGATGTAGAAAAAATATCTACCCGATCGTTTCTGACTTTCCTCGATAATCTTATCGAAAAAGAAAGAGCTACCATCCAAAGATAATAGCTCAAATTCAATACTAATTCAATACTACCATGACAACTACAACAATTGCAACCAGAAGTGACTTCAAAAATAATCTTGAAGCATACAAGCCAAACCTTGAGAAGCTTCTTGCTTCACAAGGACTAAGCGTGGACAAATTCATGCAGACGGCACAAAACCTAATCAGCACAATTCCTAAACTCTTGGAATGTGATCCGAAGAGTCTATTCGCAGGGATTATGACTAGTGCCGAGCTAGGACTTTCTCTGAGCCCACACTCAGGAGAGTGTTACATTCTCCCTTACGACACCAAAAATGGAATGCTGGCACAATTCCAGCTCGGATATAAAGGGTTTGTGGAATTACTTTACCGAAGTGGTATTCAATCTGCTTGGGCGGAAGTAGTAAGAGAGAATGATAGATTCTCGATCGTTAAAGGTTCTGATCCTAAAATCGTACACGAACCAGCTTTATCTGATCGTGGTGAAGCTACCGGAGCCTATGCCTGTATCAAGATCAATGGCGAAGTCGTCTTTGAGTTCATGAATGAAGACGAAATCATGGCAATTAAGGCTATGAGTAAAGCTAAAAACTCAAAATATTCCCCATGGAATACGAACGACCCACAATTATGGATGTGGAAAAAAACAGCCTTCAAGCAATTAGTTAAAACTTTGCCAAAGTCCGGGAATTTATCGAAAGCGATTCAAATTGATAATACTGCTGAAATGGGGGGAAGTATCAACTTAAACGATCGTGGTGAAGTTGAAGTTGAAAATGTTTTTCAAGAACCTGAAAAAACAGGAGACGAAAAAAAGGAGGAACTTAGGGAAAAATCTAATTCTGTAACACCACAACTACCATGAAAAAACAAGCACATACTTTCAGAGATTTAGAAGCTGATAAATTAGAAGAAGTTCTAAGTAATTATCTTGTTAATAGTTGGAGTTATTCAGGAATTACAACTTTTGCTAGAAATGAAAAAGCTTTTGAAAAAACCTATATCTATAACGAAAAATGGAAAAAATCAGCATCAGCTATAGCAGGAAATGCATATCATTTTGCTTTGGAAAATTATTTTAATGCTAAGAAATCAGGACAAGCGGTTGATTTAGTTGATTTAGAGACTTTAGTTTTTTCATACATAGATCAAGTAGGAGCAGATGAATGGAAACTCCAAAAAACAACTCCAACAATTGAAGATTGTAAGAAAAAAGCAGAAAAAATTGCTCTTGGTTGTCTGAATAATTTTCTAACAGAAATAGAAATATTTAATCAAATAGATGAAGTGTTAGAGGTGGAAGTTTATTTTGATGAGTTTCTTACTATCAATGGTGTAGATATTCCTTTGCCATGTCATGGAAAGATCGATCTTATATTTAGGCATAAGAACGGGAAAATCATCGTCTTAGATCACAAGACGGCTACAAAATATACAGATGATAAAGATGTCCAATATACACATGGGAAACAAGGAATTATCTACACAGTCGGATATGAGACAATATCAGAGAACAAAGTTGACGAAGTTTGGATTTGTGAAAATAAGTCATCCAAAAACAGAGATAAATCTCCACAGTTAAGAATCCATAAAATCAAAATGGATAAAGATACTCGTAGACTCTATGAAGCACAATTATATGAGCCACTAAGACGAATGCTTGAGGCTGTTAGTAATCCTGATTATATCTACTTAATCAACGAAAATGACAACTTTGTAGATCGATCAGAATTATATGAATTTTGGGCAAGAACACTCATTGCAGAGGTTGATGATTTCGATATTCCCGAAAATAAAAAAGAACTAATAGAAAAAAGATTAAAAAAAGTTCGAGATACTTCGATCTCAAACATTTCTCCGAAAGTTATTAAGAACTTTCAAACGAATGCGTCAGCATTTATTACTTACGATTTATCCAATAAAAATATGTCTAATCAAGAAAAAATTCAGCATCGGCTCCGATCTTTTGGGATACCTGCACAAGTTGCTCACAAGTTTGAAGGGTATTCAAGTGATACTTACTTACTTGAAGTTCAAGCAGGAACCCCTTTTGATCGTGTATATCGACACAGACTCGATATCGCAAACGCTCTTGGCGTAAATAGTGTTAGAATGGACGAAAATTTATTTGTCTATCAAGGGAAATCTTACTTTGTCGTAGAGTCATCAAAACAAAGAGAGAAAGACTTACTTTTTGATAAGTCTTACCAAGTTGACTCAAAAATTCCGGTAGGGGTAAATAATTTCAGCGAGACGATCTATTGGGATTTAGCTAATCCATCTACACCTCATGCTCTCGTGTGTGGGGCAACAGGATCCGGGAAATCAGTATGGCTCAAATCAACAATTGCTTATGCCCATCTTTGTGGTGTTGAGGAGATAATCATTTTTGATCCGAAATATGATCATGCTTTTCATGATGTTGCAGGTGCAGAAGTTATAAATGATGCAACTGAGTGTGAAGTCCGTTTGGATGAGTTAGTTGATGAGATGAATGAACGAATCAAAAATCGTGTAACGAAACTCACGATGATTGTTTTTGATGAGTTTGCTGATGCAGTTGCTCAATCTCGATCAACTTTTGGTAAAAATTCACGGCTAGAATCTAACTTACAACTACTTCTACAGAAAGGGCGATCTTGTGGATTTAGAATTATTTCAGCAACGCAAAGAGCTTCAACGAAAATCATAAATGGAGACGCAAAAGTAAATTTCCCAGTTCTTATTTGCTTTAAGGTTCCTAAAGCTATTGATTCAAAAGTTGTTTTAGATGTAGAGGGGGCGGAAAGCCTCGCAGGACAGGGAGACGGACTCATTAATTCACCAGATTACGAAAACATACAACGATTTCAGGGCTTTTATATTTAAAGCGGAAGTCTCATCGGTTATACGCCTTGGTGGAAGGATTGAGCCAAGAAAATTCATAGTGGTAGGGAACGCCTTAACGCCTTAAATCAATCCGAAGACCTGAGTAAGTCTCTAAAAGACTCGATAACCTATAAGAATTCTCGGAGTTCTTACACGCATGGGGTGGAGGTTAGACCACCCCATTCAAAAAAATTATTTACTAAAAAATATAAAAAATGTTCAGGTTTATGAAACGGTTTCGGTTGGCGTGGGAGCTTACGAATAAGTTGGATTTTTACGATATCGCTATTCCCGCGAAAAAGATAAAAAGCATGGTGAAAAATAAGAAAGTGTATTTCAAGGCCCACTGCGTTCGGTGTAGTGATCAAAGAGAGTTCTGGAAGCTTTTAACCGAATTAACGAAATGAAAATAAAAGGAACGCTTTCGGGGTTCATTCTGAACCAATTGGCCACCAAAAACCGAACCAGTCGGGAGCTGATAAATCTTTACGCGAGTATTCGGCATATGGAAGGGTGGGACTTTTACGCCATTAACCGGTGTACTGAATCACTTCGGAAAAAAGAAAACCTACTCAAAAAAGAAGGCTTAATTGACCCGATAGGATCAGAACGGCTAGGACGATCAAAATCAGTTTTGTATCGGATCACCGAAGAAGGACGAAGAAAACTTAACCATAATTAACAAAATGCAAAAAATGAATTCACCACCAAAAGTTTCAGACCTAGATAATTTTGGGAAAATAGTGGCCATGTTTGGGGCCTACTTAAAAAATCCAAACGGAAACGGCAGATACTACAAAAAAAAATTCAATAAACAGATATGAGTAATAATAATCTACAAAAAGGGTTCACGATTCTGCCTCGCAGTTTCTATGAATCATTAGTCTGGCTAGAACCTCGTACTTTCTCGAAGGCTGAGTGTTGGATAGATCTCGTATCAATGGCGAAGTTTGAGCCCTGCTCACAGATCATTGGATACAGAACTATAAATTTAAATCGTGGAGAATTTATTGCGAGTAGTCGGTTTCTTCAGAATCGTTGGGGGTTCTCCCTCGGAAAAACGAAAAATATCCTTAAATTTTTCGAAGATAATAACCAAATTGACCGTAAAGTTGTCCATAAAATAACCGTCATTAAGCTGATAAACTACGACAAATATCAAAAAATAGAGTAACTATTCAGCCATTCTGAAAAAACAGCTCTAAAATTATAGAAAAAGAGCCAAAAAAGCCCCAAAAAAGTTTGACAGGATTTTGAGACAAAAAAGCAGTAGTCATGATAAAACATCGTTGATAA
>JALWQU010000026.1 GCA_026982915.1 Candidatus Altimarinota bacterium
AGCAAAAGCCCATGGTGGTATAGCAGAAGAACATATGTTAGCAGATGGAAGTATGATAATAAAAACAAAAGATGGAAAAATATTAAAAGTAAATCCAGATGGAAGTGTACAAGAACTTAAAAACTTCAAAGTAAATCCTGATGGAACTATTGATTACACAACTGCTAATGGAAAAAAAGTTAGTGCAAAATTAAGTAAAAGTGATAGTGTAATTAAAAATTTAGAAAATAAGCATGGCAAAATTGTTGATGAACATATTTTGGCAGATGGAAGTAGAATTATTACAACTGCCGATGGAAAAAAATTTAAAATAAATCCAAACGGAACTATTACAAAGCTTTCTAATTATAAAGTAAATCCTGATGAATTAATATTTAGCACCCCTTGACGTCCCCTCTTTCAAAAATAGGGGAAACTTTTCTTTGTGGCTTCCTAAATTGTCTCAAAAAAAAGATTATCCGAAGAAATAGGCTAAAAAATTGACGACTTCTTCTGTTTTCATAAAGTGAGTATGATGCACCAAAACTTTGAAAAAGAACTACTGGAAGTCCGAAATAATCGGGATGTTTCCTATTTTGACCTGCTTTCTATTGACGATTTAACCATCGCGGATATCCAACTACTGATGGATTTGGCTCAGAAGTTTAAGGAGACTAAAACCACGAAGCTCAATCTTTGCCGAGGTCGGTCTCAGATTAATGCTTTTTTTGAAAATTCAACACGAACACAGTCCAGCTTCGACCTTTCGGGGAAACATCTTTCTATTGATACCAATAATGTTGGTTCCGCCAGTTCGGTAAAAAAAGGGGAGAGTTTTATCGATACCGCCCAAACGCTTGATGCCTACAATGTAGCCATTATTATTGTTCGAGCGGCTCAATCTGGCGTCCCCGAACAAATCGCTCGTCATGTCTCCGCTTCTATTATCAATGCGGGGGACGGCTGGCACGAACACCCGAGCCAAGCGTTATTGGATGCTATGACCATGCTCGAACACTGTGGACAAAAAGATCTTTCGGGTAAAAAAATAACGATCGTGGGAGATATAAAACATTCTCGAGTTTTTGGGAGCTTAGTACGGATTTTGAAAAAATTAAACGCCGCGGAAATTCGAGTCGCCTGTCCTGAAACTTTTTTCCCAAGACACGGTGAAAATTTTGGTATCACCAAGTATTATAAAGTCGAAGAAGCGCTCAAGGATACGGACTTTGTATATGCCTTACGCGTGCAGGAAGAACGGGGCGCCAAATCGGTAATTCCAACCCTTCGAGAATATTCTCGTACTTTTGGAATTACGGAAGCACGGATGAAATTAGCGCATAAAGACGCGATTCTCATGCATCCTGGACCGGTTATTCGGGATGTTGATGTCCATTCGGCTTTGGTTTCTCGCCACAAACAATCCCATATCCTAAACCAGGTTGAGAATGGTATGGCGATTCGAAAAGCGATTCTTTGGTGTGCGGCTCAACGCTTTGACGGGAAAGTAAAACCTTTTGAAATTATTTAGAAAATGATTGATAAAATTCTAGAGAAGTGGTTTGGCATAAAACAAAAAATTCGACACAAGAAATTGAGTATTTTTCTAAAAGAGGGGCAAATTTGCATGTGTTACTTGGGGGAAAATGTTGGGTTTGAAAGAAATGGTGGACGTAATTTCTTGAGACCTGTTTTAGTCCTAAAGATTATTTCCCCCAATTGTGCTCTTTACTTGCCATTAACAACCCAAGCACCAAAAAAGTATTTTAAAGAAAAAAGGTTTAAACTTGATGAGTTCTTTAAAAAGCCCTCCTTTGTTATCTTAGACGAAATACAAACACTTGATAAAAGACGGTTTCTTAAAAAAATGATAACACTTCCGGATAGTGTTTTTTGGCACATAAAAAATAAATGTTTTGAACTCCTGAAAAATTAAATTTACCCCACCAAATAAATTTGATGGGGCGGAACCTCAGCCCTGAAAAAAATCAGAGAGGGTATCGATCTAACTTGATTCTATCTCCTAAAACCTTTAAAGTCAAACTCAAATGAAAACAACCTGCATCAAGAACGGACGCGTCATAGATCCCGCCAATAATCGTAATGAAATTTTGGATATCTTTATTGAAGACGGGAAAATCAAAAAAATTGATAAAAATATCACGGATAAAGCCGATGAAGTACTAGACGCCACGGGCTATATTGTTACCCCCGGACTGATCGATCTACAGGTACATTTTCGTGAACCAGGGAGAGAGGATCGTGAAACGATTGAAACCGGCTCAAAAGCCGCTATTGCTGGAGGAATCACCTCCGTGGTAACGATGCCCAATACTAATCCAGTAGCCGATAATCAAGCGGTTATTAATCATATTTTGAAGCGTGCAAAAGAACTCAACCTGATCAATGTTTTCCCGACGGGGGCTATCACGGTTGGACAAAAAGGGGAACGGATTGCTGAGATGTGGGAAATGGTTCAGTGTGGGGCTGTGGCGATTACGGAAGACGGGTTTGATGTGCAGGATGAAGGCGTGCTGCTCAATGCCATGAAATATGCGGCTACACATGATATACTCATCATGAGTCATTGTGAATGTGAAAATCTCTCACAACATTGTGGTATGCACGAAGGCTGGACTTCAACCCAAATGGGACTAGCCGGATCACCAGGGATATCCGAAGATTTGGCGGTTTTGAAGAATATTTATCTGGCGCGAGAATCAGGCTGCCGATTGCACCTACTCCATAACTCAACGCAAGGCGCGGTCGAGGCTATTCGTGATGCCAAAAAACGAGGTATGAAAAAACTTACCGCGGAGGTATCGGTCCAGCATTTTGCGCTTACCGATGAAGTAGCGCTTGGTTACAATACTAATGCCAAAATGTATCCGCCTATTCGATCACAAAAGCATGTCGATGTCATTATTGAGGCGATTAAAGATGATACCATTGATTGTTTCACCACTGACCACGCACCGCACATAGAACCCGATAAGATTTGTGCGTTTGAACACGCCGCCTTTGGGTCTGTGGGCGTTGAAACGAGCTTTGCGGTGGCTAATACTTATCTAGCGGAAGCGGGGCATATCCCGATTGAAAAGGTTATTTCAAAGATGACGATCGAGCCGGCCCGTATCATTCAGATTGACAAAGGAACCCTTACTGTCGGTGCTGAGGCAGATATTGCCGTTTTTGATCTCACTAAAAAATGGACTGTTAACGCTCAAGCTGGGCAGTCAAAAGGGAAGAATTGTATTTTTGATGGCTATGACCTCGTCGGAAAAGCGGTTCACACGATGGTAAAAGGCGACCTTAAGATGAAAGATGAACAAATAATGGTTTAAAGCTTTATTTTTTGGGGACAAATAACTCAATACGGTCGCCTGGTTCAAAGGTAATCATTTTATGGACTACTTTTAATCCACATTCAAGACCTGCCTCTGTAAGCTCATTGACCTCATCTGATCCACGATGAACACTCTCGATTTTTGCCGTACCAACAAGGACTTCTTCGTCCTCTCCTTCATCGGCTTCTTTCGTAATCATTCGATATATTCGAATAAGGCAGAGTTTCCGGACTTTCCCTCTCAAAATCTCACCACCGAGTACCGCCATTTTTTTATTAGAAGCAAAAATTTTCTTCACGCTAAACGCACCGACTATTTCTTCGGTTATTTTATCGTCTTCTCGTCCTTCCACAATCTCTTGTACCTTTTCTACTAGATGATAGATGACATCATAGTGTAGGATTTCAAGCCCTTCTTTTTCGGCTATTTTTTTGATTCGTCCCGGAGTATCAACTGCAAACCCAATAAGTACCGCGCCTCCCGACGCCGCGAGCATAACATCTGATTCGGTTATTTCTCCTACCCCCGCATGGGCTACTTTTACAAAACTTTTATCGGTTTTTATCTTCTCACACTCTGCTACGACGGCCTCTAAAGAACCCTTTGTATCGGCTTTAAGGATAATCTTCACTGTATCAAGTTTCCCTTCGGCAATTTTGGCCTTGAGCGTGGCTAATGAGAACTTTTTCCGGTTTAGTAGATCATCTTCGTGATGAATATTGGCCACTTCTTCCGCTCGTTTTCTCGCTAGTTTCTCATTATCCATAACCTGTAACAAGTCTCCTGCCTGTGGCAGTTTTTTAAATCCTGAAAGCTGTACTGGTACTGATGGTCCAGCTGATTTTATAGGTTGTCCGTTATGATCTTTCATCGATCGTATCTTTCCGTGTTGATCATAGATTACAAAAGCATCGCCTTGTTTTAAAGTTCCCGTATTCACGAGAACCGTAGCGGTTATCCCTGATTTTTTATCCATTGTGGCCTCAATCACGGTTGCCAATGCACGCCTATTTGGATTGGCTTTAAGCTCTTTTATTTCGGCTACAATCTGAATGGTCTCCAACAACTTGTCTATTCCAAGCCCTGTTTTGGCGGAAACCTCAATACAGGGAACATCGCCTCCCCAATCTTCTGGGGTAAGTTCTTGTTCCGCTAACCCCCCTTTTACGAGATCGGGATTCGCCCCCTCTAGATCCATTTTATTAATAGCGACAATAATCGGAATGCCGGCTTCTTTGGCATGATTAATCGCTTCTATCGATTGAGGTTTCAGCCCTTCTGTTGAGGCGACAACCAAAATCGCGATATCTGTGGCTCGTGCCCCCCTGGCTCGCATCGTCGTAAACGCTTCATGTCCCGGTGTATCGAGGAACGTTATTTTGTCCTTAGACGGCAACTCTACTTGATAGGCTCCAATACTCTGGGTAATCCCACCGGCTTCTCCGTCTACTACTTTTGATTTTCGGATAAAATCGAGGATAGAGGTTTTACCGTGATCGACATGTCCCATAATCGAAACAACGGGTGGCCGTGGACTCAAGTCTTCCGCTTCTTCGTCCTTTAGTAATTCTGATAAATCCCCACGAAAAAGATCTTCGCCTGATAACTCTGTTGTTTCTTTTTTGACCTTCACCCCTAACTCTTCCGCCACAATATTGGCGGTTTCATAATCAATTTCTTGCTGCAAGTTCGCGATAATCCCGTTCTTTTTCAGGTTGATAAGCACGATTGGAATCGGTTTCCCTATTTTAATCGCTAGCTCCCGAACGGTTAAAAATTCTGGGAGGATAAGCACGCCTTCTTTATCCTTTATGACTTCAACTTTTGTCTCATCTCTCTTTGGTACTACTTCCTTCTTTTTGACTTTTTTGACGGATCCAGCAGTTTTGGCTTGCTGCTTTTCGACAATCTCACGCTCTAGTTGTTCTTCGTATTCATGATCCAGTTGAGCCATATCATCCGCAATCTCGAGCTTTTCTATCTCGATGGCAATATCATCGGGAAGCATTTCATCTTCAGGAATATCAAAATCCAGGTCCATCGCGTGAAGCGTGACAGCTTCGGGAGCAATTTCTAATTTCTTAGCGAGATCGGTCAGTAGTATAGGCATAAATTCCCCCTGATCTTAGATAAAAAATCAATTCTGTCTAGAAAACCTATGGGAATTGAGTTTATGATACTCATATATAAAAAAAGCCCTCGTAATGAGAGCTTTTTTGTCTTTTATTTTTGCTTGTCTAGGCGGCTATTTGATTTCCGGAAGTCTCTATTATTTTAGATCTCTTGTTAAGATAATTACGGACTTGTGCTAACTGTCTACAAATATTTCTAACATAATCTGTCGTGATCATATCGTCCTCCACAGCGTCTAAATGAATACGCTTTAACAATGGAAATAATTCCAGCAATTCCTGATAAGCCCCTATGGGATCAGATTCACATTTAGCCGCGATCAGTCCAAGACGGGGACTTTCTTTTAATTTACCTATTTCTATTTTCACTATCTCTTTTTGAGTATTCTTATTACCAGCCAGACCAAGAGCTTCTTCAGCGTTTCCAATGATTTCAGTACTAATACGTCCTGCTTCCATTTTTTAATTTTATTATAAAATAAATACACTATAAACCTATAGAATCAATAATTATTTGTCAATCATTTTCTATAAAATAAATCTTTCCATCAGACTCGTACCCCTGCCCATGAGGGAACTTAACCAGCCTTAATTTAAATCCTAAAAGCGCCAATAACAACTCCCAATCAGTACAAGATGCTTCTGTTATTTTATTAACTAATGTATTTGTATTATCTTCCCCTAATAAACACCAATAAGCATTATCCATAGAGCCCTCTAATGATTCATTGGTTACAATATCATCAGTAAGTACCCCTTTTCCCGTCATATTTTTAATACCTTTCATTGAAAAGTTTCTATTGTCCGAAGGGATCAATAAAAGTTTAGTTTTCCTTTTTTCGTTGGGATCCATTGCCTTAATAGCCTCTTTAATTTCCAACGGAATTTGTGGGATTTCTTCAGGCATAGTTTTTGATTTTTCCAAATACTCTAGCGGTCCAAATACTTCTATTGACTTCCTTAACTCTACTATAGTTTGAATAAATTGGGCTTCTTGAGTATGCCCAGCAGACCGAAGCTGTTGAACTAAATCTTCCTCCCTTTTTAAGCCTATTTTTTTATATCCTAATGGAATGAGCCCCTTCCTATGTTCTGCTAAGGCCGTCTTTGTCTTTAAAACAGGATCAATAAGTGTTCTCCAGGACTTTAAATTATTAGGACGTTTACTCTTTACTGCTTCCATTCTCTGACTCTCCCTACTTTGTTTTTTGTAATCTAACCCTTTTAATAACGAGAGATATTCACTGAGCTTTTTCTTATCCTCTTCCGCTGATTTATCAAGGCTCTTTATATAGTCTTCGAAGGGTTTTATTACAGTGCCCACATCTGTAAATAAAAACTGCTCTTTTAAAAATTCTTCTATGTTTTTTATAAACCTTTCTCTATCCATAGAAGTTATTTTTAGGAATTCTAAATTTTTAGTTAGAGCTATCAACACTTTCAAATGAACAGCATTCTCCTTCTTTTTCTGTTTGCTGTTAAAATTCTGCACAAGAGACTCTCTCGCTTGATTCAAGGTATCATTAATTGATTTAAGGGTTTTTTTATCTATCTTACCATTTTTCTTGCGATTTTCTGGGAAGCAGTCTTCTACAAGATTAATTATAGAATTTGTCATAGGAGCATGACCTCTCCCTACCCCCTCTATAGAACTAAAAAGAGTTTTAAGTTTTTCTAATCTATTATCAAGTGAATTGTCTTCTATTACTATAGATTGCCTCCTATCGTTATATAACTTTCCTATAATCAATCCGTCGAATGATCGATTGTTATAGTTTATATTAGGATCTATAACATTAACATTAACATTTAAATCTCTATCTACTACACTTCCCATCTTGTTTTCAACTAGTTCAGCAATAACTTCCCCATAAGAGTCCTTAATCGCTTGTTTAATTTCTCCCATCGACTCTCCCTGCTTAATTGCCGCCTCAATAACAAAATTAATCCTCCGATGTACTCCTTCAGAAAAAGATAGCGGAGCCTCATTCCCCAAATTTTCATCAACAATCGTAGGTGGCTTCTGCAAGTTTGTCCATACACTTCCTAAATACACTAGAATTTCCTGAAAGTCGTCATCACTTAATGGTTTCACCTCACAACCAATAAGCCCTAAAAAGACTTTATGCTCTTGATAAATTGCCATTTTTTGCGCTAAATCTTTATCCGCACTGAAGGCCGAAATAAGAGTAATACACATATGTTCAATATTCTCTAAGATTTCATTTTCTGGAACCAGTTCTTTTTTTTCCATTTCTCTTTTGGATTAAGTTTTAATTAACGAAAAACTTATAATAAGCTCAAAATTTTTGTAAAGTTTTTTCTCCGCAAAAAGGGGTAACAGACAAATTCCATGCTTTAAAGATGAGATTTGAGGCGTTACAATCAGTTCGAATAAGGCATCGATAAGAAATTTTAAAAGAAGAACGAGAGCGGTATGAAGATTTTCGGTGTAAAGAAGTTGAAAGGCGAGATTTATCAAAACAAAATAATAAAAAATTCACTCTAGAATCTTTTTCAAGAGGGTCTATTTTTTAAATGGAGATAGCTTAAAACAGCTTTTGGCGAGAGGTCGGTTTTTGTTGTTTAAATTTGAATCCGATTAGAATTCTGAACAGAAAAAACGGGCAAAAATTCTTTTTGAAGTCTTTCCTGATATTGAAAAGTCTTACAAACTAATTTGTCATTTTCGTGCATTTTATGCGATAAAACCAGATAGAAATATTCCAAAAGCGAGAGATTCTTTAAATACTTGGTTTTAAAAAGTTGGGGTCATTGATATCCCTGAAATTCAAAATTTTGCTTCGAGCGTTTTTCGTCATAAAGAAGAAATTTTAGCTTTTTTTGAAAAAGGGGAAACCAAATGCTTTGGCGGAATCTATTAATTCCAAAATTCAACGGCTTTCTATTTTTAATTACAGTTCTCGTGATCTTAATTTTTTCTTTTTTAGATTGGGGAAATTTTTGTGCTAGCACTTAATTTTGGGAATTACCCTTTTTAGAAACAAAAAAAGTAACTATTCAGTCCCAAATATAGGACAATGAGAATTTTTATCAAATAAACAGGTCAGCGCTTCAGATCCTGTAACTCCATTTTTC
>JALWQU010000027.1 GCA_026982915.1 Candidatus Altimarinota bacterium
TGCCACGGGTTTCCCAACAATATTCGATCGACCGATAACCACGATATTTTTACCCGATAAGGTTTCCTCCACCGACTCGAGCATCGTGATAATACCCTTGGGCGTACAACACACTAGACAAGACTGTCCGAGAAAGAGTTTTCCGATATTTTCAGGCGTAAAACCATCCACATCTTTTTGCGGATCAATCGCCTCAAGAATTTTATCAATAGAAATATGGTCAGGCAACGGTAACTGCACAATAACGCCATGAATATCATCATCCTTATTTATTTTTTCAATTTCCTTCAGAATAGCCTGCTCCGAAATAGTCGCTTCGTATCGCCAAGTTTCCGCTAGGATACCCGCTTTTTCAGCCGATTTTTCTTTTTGTCGTACATAAGAAGCCGACGCAGGATGCTCGCCGATCAAGATGACTACTAGCTTTGGATGAATACTTTTTTTATTCAATTTTTTAACCCTTGGGATAAGATTTTCCGTGATAAGGGTTTCGGAAAGAGCGGATCCAGAAATTATTTGTGGCATAAAAAAGAGAAATTAGGAAAGTCTGATAAATTCAGCCGACCAAGAAATTATAGTATTTTTGATAAAATTTCAACGAATAAATCTTTTTTGATAATCCTTTATCAGAAAGGATTTTGAGTGGAAATTTTACTAAAAGACGAATTTCTTAGGCTGTTTCTAGATTTATTTTAAGCACTACTTATTAATTTATCAGCCTTTCCTAAAGGAAGTAGCTTCTGAAATCTAGCTTATTTTATAATTTTATCAATCAGGAAGTGGATTATAGGATAAAAATGCTGAACAAAAGCGTCTAATTCATTACCCCCATAAACTCCTTGGGAGTCACGATTTGAGTTATTTCCCACTGCTTCAAAACCAGTAAATCCTTGTCCCCCGTAATAAGCAATTCTGCCTCACTTACCTCACAAAGATCTAATAAAAAATCATCTTTTGGATCACGACAGGCTTTTATATTTTGGTCTGGATCAAACAATTCAGAATTAGATACGATGTCCTGAAATACTTGTATGGCTTTTAGCGTTGCCTTAAATCTTAAAAAAACACTTAACACCTCCTGAATAAGTGTTTCCGAAAAACAAAGCGTATGCTCTCCACCTATGCAATCTAAAAAGTCCTTCAAAACCCGGCTTTTCATTATTATGACAGAGATGAAAATATTAGTATCAATAATAACTTTCATGAACGGCTCGCTCTAATTGATTTACATTCAGCCACAATTTTTTGCATCATAGCCTCTTCGCTTAACACCTCTTTGCCAATCCATTCTTGAACGGTTTCATTGTTTTCAAATTCACCTTGTAGTGACCGAAAGGCCTTTGAAACCACCGTTCGTTTTCGTGCTTCTTTGAGACGCTCATACTCCAAAAAATCTTTATAATTCACAATGGCCACTAGCGGTTCCCCATTCTTTAGTAAAATAGTAGACTGTCCCCGTTTACTTTTTTTCACAATAGCCGGAATTTTACTTCGAGCCTCTGTAACATTCATTAGAGCGTTCATTTTGTAATAATTATGTACGGAATTATTTTAGTTCACAAAGAGATGAATGTCAAAAAATACTTTCTTTCACTTCACTTTTGATTATAGGCTTTTGATTATAGGATCCTAATAATTTCTCCAAGCCGATTTCCAAAACTCAGCATTAAGAGGAATATGTAGCTTCTGGGTAAATTGACTCGCTTCGATTTCCTCACCTTTACGATCATAAGGCCCATTCGTGGCCGTATAATAATCAAATTCATAAGGTTCATTGATAGTCCAAGAAACACCTCCTGAAAAACACTCTGGAAGTTTCCCCATTATTTTTTTACGGAATTGCACTAATTCACCCGCCAGATTGTCACCAGGGAAATAAAGAGTTCTGAGTACATTATCGCTAAAGGCTTTCTTTAAAATAGCAATAGATTCATAGGCCGTCTCACAAGATTTTGGATCCACCTTAATATTTAGTTGCTCTCTCAAGACAGCCTCCGGGAACTCAGCTGATGACACAAAATTATTACTCTCACTGTAGGCACCAACCCCTGCTAGCAGTGACATTCCTATCAATGTTTTTTTCTTTAATTTCATTTTCTTGAAGGTTGTAATTTTGCAAGTGCTATAGGGATATAACGATTTAGTAATATCGCTTTATGTGGTTGTTTCTCAGCACTTCTTTGGTACTCTTCTAAGGAGAAGTCCTGATTTATATTAAAGTGTTTTTGTAATACATCCATCAAATGAACATATTCTGGATATACCCACCCATCCCTTTTTTTCGCGAGCATATTATTATTCTTTGAAGCAACAACCTGTTTAAAAGCTTTAAACGCCAATTTTTCCGTTATAGGCGGGTCAGCTTTTTTAAAAATATCTAGTAGCTTTTTATTTGAAGATGAGGGGGTTTTTTCTGAAAAAAGTCTAAAACAAACTTTAGAAATATCCATCGCGGTTAATTCAAAAAGCAAATTATCCTTTGCTTCATACCTCCTTTTACCTGTAGCCCATCCTTTAATTTTTTCTAAACTGGTTTTTCCCCTCACTTCCCGTTGATAGTCTTTATTTGTGGATCTATAGTTTTCATTATCAGGATCAAGCAATCCCATTTTTTCGGATATATTGATTAAACGGTTATAATCAGCCATTTTTCTGTAAGTGCCAAACCCCCTATTATAGCTAGTAGCAAGAGCGTTACCCATGGCTAGAGGATGATCAAATGGGTCCGTATTAAGATCTTTCAAAGTTCTTTCGATTTTAGGCTGATTACTTTTCAGAATGGTACTAGCCATCAAGAAAGCCATTACAGAGGATCCCTCTAAAATAGTACGAAGTGTTTTCTTTATAGCCTCATTTTTTGCCAATTGATTATTATTTCTATTTCCAGAAAGAATAGCCTCTAATTCTTTTATAGCGTTTATAACATGCTTTGATTCTTTATTTTTTATTGGTTCTGGCAAATTTTCGAACATTTTAAGAAACTTTGGGGCGCTTTCCATAGCTGTTGCTAATTTGGTCTGTAAAAGCCCTACAGACCCCCTAACCTTATATTTTTTCCCACTAAGTCCTGCCTTGATTCTCCCTCTAAATTCATCATACAAATAATAACCCTTCTTTAAAGTACCTCTGCCTATCCCCTCCGTCATTCCTCGTTCTTTGTAATAAATAATTTTTAAAGCATATTTTACATAGGGATCCCCACCCGTTATTGATTGTAAAACATCCTCTGACAAAAAATTCTCCCCTGGCTCTGGCTCTTCGGCAATAGGAGTTTTCAATGAACTATCAAGTTTTGACTTCAAAGGCGTAAACTCGTTATTATTAAATTCATTAAATTTATTAATCACTTTTATGCCGATTTGTGTAAAAGTTTTTGAATTAATGTGAATCTCCGTATTCCGCTCTAAATAGCCAGCCTGCTGTTTTGTTGCCTCTGAAAAATAAGAACCATCAGATACTTGCGCTATAAAAGCTGAAATCTGTTTAAAAAAATCTGGATAACGTTTTCGAAAAATACTAAGCTGGGCTGGTTGAAGCTTTATACTAGGATTTGTTTTTTCTATTAATTGCCTCACAAGAAACTCCTTCGCCGTATTATAATTTCCATTTGGAATAAATAAAACCCTATAACCATTACTAGATTCAAGGCTAGACATCATTCGTGTATGCAATACAGGAATCTCCTTTTGCTTTATAATAGGAATCGTTGTATTTGTTTTTAGATTTGAGTTTGTTATCCCAAATAAGTGCTTGTATATCTGGATCAGCTTATACTTATCTGTCGTATTTCCTGCTTTACTCGTAAGACTGCAACCAGAGCCAACCTGTTCATAAGATAAATCTATACCGGCAAAAACCTCCTTTCGACTCTCTATATTAGACTTTTCTTTCGGGGCCAAGCTGGCTAAAGATACAGGCGTCCAGATAGGAACATTATAGCCCCAAATTCTAGATCGAAGTGTTTTATTAGTTTTAGACAGGAACATCTCTAATATCTCCGTCCTTACCCCCTTCATACCGCCTGCATTATGATTAATAAGCGTTCCATAAATCGTAAAGTTTTCTGATGAATCTTTTGATAAAGCCTCACGAAGCATCATTTTTTTACCATCTTTTCCAAAAGAAATAGACAATCTATTCATAACAAGTGGGTTTTGTTTGTATAGTTTCTTTAAATTATTTTTTTGGCTATTCCATGATTTATGTATTTCCTTTTTAGCCTTTGGAATAACGACTCCAATATGTGTATTTAAGTCTACAGAATCAGTACCTTCAGATTTTTGTAGAGATATTACCTCCTCTTGAAAATGAGAATTTATATAACCAATACCCATAACTTTAGGGTCATCATCTTTTTCAATTTGCGTAAAAAATCCACCTATTAGATTCTTATACGCCTCTGAATTAGTCCTTACTGAAGGCGTATTATGTATTTTTTTTTGTTTTTGAGCCTTAATTATTGACCTCAAAAAAGAATCATCTTTCCAATCAAGGGTTAATAATTTCTTCTTTGTCAATTCAGGTATTTTTGACCAAGCATCACCCTCAAAACTATGCTCGCTTCCAGTCATCATATTAAGTAAAAGACCGACATAAAAAGAACAAAGGTACTTATTAACTTTATCAGGATCTAGTCCTTTACTAATAAATTCTGCTTTCTTAGCTTCAATGCTTTCATTGATAATCAATTGCAATGATGGGTTAATTTTAAGATCCCAATCATTCCCTAATTTTGGAAAATTAGGCATGGTTATGCGACGACCATCCGAAAACATGATTCTAGCTCTTTCCTTCTGAAAAGCCTCATTCAGACCTTCAGGGTCTGAATCCATAATTGTCTGTGATAAGTCCTGTATTTCACTCGAATACCGAGCCTTTTGTTCTCGTTCAGGATTTTTATTGACTGTTGGAGACGCACATGTTGATAAAACCATCCAAACATTATATCATAAAAATAGCTTTTCCACAAAAAAAACTACACCCCCCTCAGCATCCCCTCCGCCTGAGCCAAAGCCACTTTTGTCACGACCTCCCCACTCAACATTTGGGCTATCGCCTTGGGGCGATCCGTGGTCGTTAAGGGATAAATATTCGTCGTGGTTTTACCCGATACAGTTGCTTTTTTTACCTCCAAATGATGATCCCCTTTGGCCGCAATCTGCGGTAAATGGGTAATCGTTAGCACCTGCCGAACCTTTCCCATCTCCTGCATAAGCCCTCCCATAGTCTCCGCAATACGACCAGAAACGCCCGTATCAATTTCATCAAATATGATAGTCGTCAGCCCCGAGGTTTCCGATAAGAAAGATTTTAACGCAAACATAATCCGTGAGACTTCACCCCCCGAGGCTGATTTTCCCACTAGTTGCAAGGGCTGACCAAGGTTTGCCGAAAAATAAAAGTCAACCTTGTCCCGTCCAAAGAGTGAAAAATTATCAAGACTGGTTATCCTTAATTCAAAACGAGCGTGTTCCATGCCCATTTTTCGCAACATTGTTTCGATTTTTTCCGCTATAATGGCGAGTACCTTTTCCCGATTTTTGGTTAATTGTAACGCCTTATCGGCTAATTTTTGTTGTAAGTGATCAAGGGATAATTTTAAACGTTTTTCTTCATCTTCTGTATTCGATAAAACCTGAACTTTATCGCGCAAAGATTTATGTTTTTGCTTTAACGCCTCCAAATCCTGTACCTGAAAAACCTCAAATAGTTGGTATAAAACCGACATCTGCGCCTCAATATTCGCTAATTCTTGAGGGTCCAGCGTACTCGATTCGCCCATATCATTCAAGGTTTGTGATAAATCCTGCATCTCCAGCATAACCGACTCTAAACGCGTCACCAGCGGCTTCATGGCAGGATCTACTCTGGATAAAGACTGAGCCACCCCCAACAGTCGATCTAATTGCGGCACAATCCCCCCTTCCTCATGATCACATAACAAAGTTGCTTCCTGTAAACCAGTCTGAATTTGTTTTTGGTTTTGTTGCCGTGAAAGCGTCTGTGTAAGTGATTCCATATCACAATTATCAAGATCTATGGTTTCGAAACGAGATAATTGGTGCTGATAAAAATCAAGGTTCAATTTTTCTGCTTGGACCGACGCTAGCCAAGACTTATAAGCTTTCTTTTCGGTTTTATACCGCTGATAAATAGCCTGATAATCTGATAGAAGTTTCCCATTTTTTGTAAAAGTGTCTACCACGGATAAGGGAAAAAGCGGGTCTTTTAGCTTTATGTTTTGGTGCTGTGAATGAATATCAATAAGACTTTTCCCTATGACTTTCAGCACTTCCAATCGAACCGGCACCTCTTCGATAAAAACCGCACTACGCCCTCCCGGAAAAAGTATTCGACGAATAGCGATCGTCTCATCCGCCTCAATCCCATAAGTCGATAATTGAGGGGTAAGATTTAAACCCCGAATATCAAAAACACCTTCAATAATACATTTTTCCTCAGCCTTAGCCACAGAAGCCAACTTGAATCGCTCACCCAGAAGCAACCCCAAAGCCCCAATTATAATTGATTTACCCGCCCCCGTCTCTCCTGTCAAAACCGTAAACCCCTTATGAAAATCAATTTCCAAGTGATCTATAAGAATATAATTCTGAACGGTCAGTGTTTTTAGCATTGCCATGATTGTAGTATTTTCATCTTCGTGGTCAAAGAAGATATTTTTTCTTGTTATTCGTGTTAAAATGTGTTATTATGTGGTTTAATTATTTAATTACCCCCTAAAAAATGGAAACTATTATTTTATCCCTACTAGCCATGACAAACATTGCTAGTCCCCTACCAACACAGCTTTTACAGGCCAGTGTTACCAATGAAGCCAATATTGATTGGGAAAACTTTGACCCCTTTGAAGGCGATTCACTCGATATCGATGATCCAAGTGCCATTGATGATATACTTGGCGACGATTTTATGAAAGATTTTGACCCCTTTGAGGGCAAAAGCGTCATGGGTGATGATTTTGAAAAAGCCTTTGATGACGAAATATTTCATAATGCCGCCGATACCGAAAATGTCACGGGTAATATTGATGTCACTGGTTTTACGGAAAATAATGTCGCCAATACCAATGATCTCGTAAACCAAAATCAAGATTTCGCCCAAGGACTTATCGATAATGCCAACGCACAGTCCGACACTATTATGCAAGAACAACAAGCTATTATTGATAAAATGAATCAGGGCGTTGCTAATATTGAAGGTAATATTGACCGTTTCAGTCAAGAAGTAGATGGTGACGTAGAAGCGCTAAACAAGCGACTTGATACCAAAATTAACGACTACACAAATCAGACAACAAAAAAAGCAGACGCCTTTATCGAGGCTCAATATCAAAAAGCCTCAACCGGTAATACCGCTGATATTCAAGGTGATACACAGGCTTTCTTAAAAGAAATACAGTCGGGTAATCAAAAGCTACAAGAAGATCTCAACGCCGATACACAAGATACTTTATCAAAAATTGAAACAAAAAAAACAGGTCTATTAGACAGTATTTTTAGCTTATTCTCTGGATGGTTTAAATAAATTCCACTCAAAGAAGTTATGAAAAAAAAGGAAACCACTTGGTTTCCTTTTTTTAAGCTGGACGAAAAACATTTTTTTGAATAATTTATGTGAGAAATAAATTTTTAAAACATGAAACTAGCTATCTGCGGTATCACGGGCGTTGTGGGGCAAGAAATTCTTATCTGTCTGGATAAATTAAAACTCCCCCTGACCGAACTCACCTGCTTTGCTTCTGCGCGATCCGCGGGAAAAATAATCAAAACCCCTTTTGGGGAGAAAAAGATTCAGGCTTTTTCCCAAAAAGTATGTCAGGACTTCGATATTGTCTTCCTCTGTGTTGGAGGTGATTTTTCCGCTCATTTTGGACGAATTCTGGCGGAAACAAACAAGTGCGTTATCGATAATGCTTCTTATTTTCGATATGAATCAGACGTGCCGCTTATTGTCCCGGAGGTAAACGCTCAAGATATCGGCAACTCAAAACTCATCGCTAATCCCAATTGTACCACGGCAATTCTCGCCGTGGCACTTTATCCCCTTTACAAGACTTTTGGGCTCAAAAAAGTAATTATTTCGACCTATCAGGCTACTTCTGGTGGCGGACTAGAAGCCATGCAAGAACTAGAACAACAAACGCAGAACTATCTGGAAGGCTACAAAGTATCGAACAATAAATTTGCACACCCAATTCCTTTTAATCTTATTCCTGCCATAGATGTGTTTCAGGAAAATGGCTACACCAAAGAAGAAATGAAGGTCGCTTGGGAGACGCAGAAAATATTTGGCAATAAGGATTTAAAAATATCCACAACGGCTGTACGAGTCCCGACTTTTCGCGCTCATGCTGAATCCGTCACCATTGAAACCGAGCAGGATATTGATCTTGAGGTGGTAAAAACTATTTTATCCAAAGCTCCAGGCGTAAAATTGGTAGATGATCCCGAAGCACAAATCTACCCGATGCCACTAACC
>JALWQU010000028.1:0-1411 GCA_026982915.1 Candidatus Altimarinota bacterium
GCTAAAATCGGCATCCTCAACGAAGAAGAATTAGAAACCCTCGAAAAAGGACTAAATGAAATCCAAACACTATGGGAAAGGGGTGATTTCAAAATAAAACCATCACAGGAAGACGGACATACCGCCGGCGAACAATACCTCACGGATAAATATGGGGAAGTGGGTAGAAAAATACACACAGGACGAAGTAGAAACGATCAAGCCCTAACCATGATCCGACTATTTCTCAAATCAGAATACGGTAAGCTCATAGAAAAGACTGAAAAATTGAACAAAATTATTGATCAAGTAGCTAGTAAAAATAATCAAATACCACTTCCAGGTTACACCCACGCTCAAAAAGCCATGCCCACAAAGGCCAAAAAATGGCTTGGGGCCTTTTCTGACGGGATCACCGATCAAATACCAATGCTAAAATCATTGAACAATATTATTGATCAATCCCCACTAGGATCTGCCGCTGGATTTGGAATTTCAAACCTAAAACTCAATCGTGATTTTACCACCCAAAAAATGGGGTTTGCAAAAACACAAGAAAATCCGCTTTACTGTGGGCTTTCTCGGGGACTTTTTGAATATCAGTGCCTCCAGAGTTTCGTACCAATATTGATGCTTCTCTCACGACTCAACACAGACCTTTTGCTTTTCACCATGCAGGAATTTAACTATGTTTCTTTGCCAAACAGCATGACAACAGGCTCCTCTATCATGCCACAAAAACGAAACTATGATGTCCTTGAAATCATGCGAGGCAAGATCAAATCCTACATCGCTAAAACCAATGAAATACAGTCTATTTACAATGGTCTCATGTCTGGATACAATCGAGATGTTCAGCTCATAAAGCCACTTCTTTGTGATTCTATTACGGAACTTAACGCTATATTTGATGTCATGATATTGGTTATTGAAAATTTAAAATTCAATAAAGAAGCTTGCCTGAAAGCCATGACGGATGACCTCTATGCGACCGAAAAAGTCTATGAACTTGTGGCAAAAGGCCTCCCTTTTCGAGAGGCCTACTTACAGATAAAAAAAGAAATACTGTAGAGATACTAGATTTTTTACCTTATTTATAAGCCCCACCTCGGGAATCGGCTTTATAGCAATAAATAATTAGTTGCTCCTTTTGTAAGGTAAAAAGAAATCGATATTTCCCAATCCTAAGGCGGAAATCATCGCCTTTCCCTGAAAGAAATTCCAAATCCAAAGACTCCCAATAACCAGTTTCCAGTTGATCTAGAGCTTTGTCAAAACGAGACAATAATTCTGGATGTTTATCCAAAAATTTAATAACTTTTTTATGAATAATTAGTTGATACATTTAACGAAGCTTAAAATGCTTTTTGAAATCACTTTTAGAATAAACATTTCTACCAGCTTTCAAATCGGCTAACGCTTCTATTTGTGC
>JALWQU010000028.1:1421-8403 GCA_026982915.1 Candidatus Altimarinota bacterium
CTTTTCTTCGGATGAAGTAAGACTCTTTGAAAAATCAAAATCCAAATGCCTCGTATGGGTTAATTTTTTAGCCGAAAGATTTAGTAATGCCGACATAGTCATGCCAACTTCTTTGGCAAAGGACTGTAAATCTTTTTTTACCTCCGCATCCATAGTGATCGTTACCTGTGTTTTCATGGTATTTGTAATTACTTAATACTTAAATTATACACACTTAATACTTATTTTCAACTTTTTTAAGAATATTAGGCATAATTTCAAAAACCCCCCTTGAACTACGAGTTAAACTAGTATAAAATTAGTACAATATTTAAAAAATCATGAACCAACTAATCCTCGATTACTTAGCACAAAACTGGTCAGACGAGAATACAGATAAAATAATCCTAGCACCCGTCCCAAAAGGTAATAACGGAGATCTGGCCCTCAATGTTTTTCAGCTCACAAAAATACTAAAAAAAGCACCGCCACAAATTTTAGAAGCCATTCAAAAAGTACTGGAAAACTGTGATTTATTAGTAAAAACAGAAATAGCCGGTCCCTATTTAAATCTCTTTTTTAAGGACGAAGTATTTTTTACACAAGTGCTTAAAACGCCCTTAAAATCCAAAAAACTATCGAACAAAAATATTGTTCTTGAGTTCTCAGGACCCAATACCAATAAACCCCTACATCTAGGCCATGTGAGAAATCACGCCTTAGGCATTGCTGTAGCCAATATCTTGGAGACCGCTGGGGCAGCCGTTCACCGGGTCAATATCATCAACGATCGAGGTGTCCATATCTGTAAATCCATGCTCGCCTACCAAAAATTTGGAAACGGACAAACACCAGAGTCAGTGAACAAAAAAAGTGATCATTTTGTTGGCGATTATTATGTAAAATTTGATCAAGAAGCCAAAAAAGAAGCATCCCTCAATACAGAAGTCCAAAAAATGCTGGTCGATTGGGAGCAAAATGACCCTGATATTCGAGCTCTTTGGGAAAAGATGAATAAGTGGACCCTCGATGGACACGCCGAAACCTACAAAAGGCAAGGGATAAAATTCGAAAAAGTGTACCGAGAATCAGATTATTATTTAGAAGGGAAAAATATTGCCGAGGAGGGCCTCCAAAAAGGCATTTTCCAAAAACGTGAAGACGGTGCTATTGTTATTAATTTTGAGGATAAGCAATTGGGAGAAAAAGTAATCCTCAGAGCCGATGGTACTTCTATTTATCTCACGCAAGATTTAGCCGTTGCCGTTGCTCGAGACAAAGATTTCCATCACCCAGATGAAATGATTTATACGGTTGCCGATGAGCAAAACTATCATTTCAAAGTTCTTTTTGCCTGCCTCGATCGACTCGGGACGATGGATTCGGATAAATGCTATCATTTGAGCTATGGGCTGGTTCATCTGCCAGACGGACGCATGAAATCCCGTGAAGGAAATGTTGTTGATGCCGACAACTTAATGGATGATTTATACGCCTTAGCGCAGGACAAAATAAACCAAAATGCCCATCAAGACTTTTCAGCTAAAACAACGCATACCATTGCTGAGCAAGTGCAAAATGCCGCGTGGAAATACTATCTCCTGCGAACAACGCCTATAAAATCGATCACTTTTGACAAAGAAAAATCGATTGATTTCCAGGGCGCTACGGGACCTTATTTGCAATACGCAGGCGTTCGAATAAAGTCAATCCTCAAAAAATATAAAAATAGTTCCTCCCCTGGAAAGGGGAGGCCAGGAGGGGTAGAACCTGATCTCAGTATGGCCGAAAAACCACTGGGCATAAAAATCCTTGAATGGCCCAACACGCTCAACCGAGCGGCTCTGGAAAAAAATCCTACTTATATCGCTACCTATCTCATGGAATTGGCGCAAGCCTGGTCAAGCTTCTATGCGGAAAACTCTGTTTTAAACGCTCAAACCGAATCACTAAAAAAGGCACGCGTTATGCTGGCAAAGAAAGTACTGGATATTCTTGAAACCGGTCTCACCTGTCTCGGGATCGAGATTCCCGAAAAAATGTAAGAACCTGTTTAATATCTTTTTCGAGACATAAAATTTAAGATTTTGAGCGAAAAAAGTGCAAATTTTTGAGTAATATCGAGATATTGCTCGGAAATTTAAAGTTTTTACAGCCAAAATATTAGATTTTTGTCCGAAATTTTCTGGTAATTACATTTTCACTAAACATTTTGTAAGATATTAAACAGGTTCTAACGAAGTGAGACCTTTCGGAAAGTCTACTTCTTTATGTTTTTAACCGTTTTAGAGGCTTGCTTTCGTAGTGCGATAACTTTTTTAGTTGCTGTTTTTTTGGCTGATTTAGCGGTTTTATGAGCCTTCTTTTTTAAGTCTTTAGCGGCTTTTTTGGCATTATCCGCTAGTTCTTCCAGCTTTTCTTGTGCCATTTCCTTACCCTCATCACTAAGTTCCTTTGCCCCTTCTACAAAACTATCAAACTGAGTTTTACCTGTCGCGATAACTTTTTGCAGTTCTTCACTATTCTTGGCCCAATCAACCACAAAATCTCTCGCTGATTTATCAACTTCAACCCCTTCTTTAAAAAGAGTCTTAAGAGGATTTTCTGATTTTTTTAGCTCTTTTCGAAGTTCTTTACCAGATTTTTGAGCAAAAAGCATACCGTAAATAGCGCCAAAAGTTGCTGCGAATAAAAGTTTAAAGGGACTTTTCATGATAAAATAGAGGTTAATAAATATTTATTTTTTTTCATTATAGCGTACTTTACCCTATTTCAAAAATTTAAAATTCAGACTTTAGAAAAGTCTCATAAATTCAGCCGATCAAGAAATTATAGTATTTTTGATAAAATTTTAACGAATAAATTTTTCCTGATAATCCTTTATCAGAAAGAATTTTGAGTTCAACCTAGGTTGCTTATATTTTTTCGAGATAAGCCCTCAAAGTCCCGTACTCGGGAGCTCAAAATAGGAGCTCTTAATTTGGCGTTTTTGAGCGGACGGGTGATAATTTTACTAAAAGACGCATTTCTTAGGCTGTCTCTATATTTATTTTAAACACTACTTAATTAATTTATCAGAATTTTCTTTAATTCTGATTTAATTAAATAGGTGGTTTAGGTTTACAAAAACAGGTTTTTAAGTAGGCTTTAGAGGATCTTTTTTTCAAAATTCCTAATTCAATTAAAAAAATGAATACCAAAGTTATTATTATCTGTGGCTCAAAAAGTGATTTTCCTTTTGCGGAAAATAAAATAATGAACCCGCTAAATACTAAAAGTATAAGTACCGAAATTTTTGCCGCAAGCGCGCACAAAGAGCCAGAAAAAGTTCTGGAAATTGTAAAAGAATTTGATAACGGAAAAACTATCTTTATCACCATTGCGGGTAGATCAAACGCTCTCAGCGGCTTCGTTGCTGCAAATTCCAGCTGTACAACCATCGCTTGTCCGCCTTTTCAGGATAAATTAGATTTCATGGTCAATATAAATTCGACCCTACAAATGCCAAGCCTAACGCCCGTTTTAACCGTTATTGATCCGGGTAATTGCGTACTAGCGGTAGAACGAATACTTAAGGCTCAAAACTAATAATTTTTAAAAACTCTATATTTCCATGGCTAAAACTTTCCGTGCCCCGACTGGTACTTTTGACTTCTTACCCGAAGATCATCACTACTTCACCTTTATAAAAAAAGTCGTTCGTCATCGGTTTAGACAGTCTGGTTTTAAAAGAATTTCACCCCCTATCTTTGAAGAAACAGAAGCTTTTGCTAATGCTCTTGGTAAGAATACAGATATTGTGAGTCGTGAGCTTTATACCTTTACCGACCGAAGTAGTCGCGAATATTCTTTACGCCCAGAAATAACAACCGGCGTTGTACGAAGCTTTATTCAGCATGAAATGGACAAGCAAGCCTTACCAGTAGAACTCTACTATATAGAGCCTTGTTTCCGATTTGAACGACCGAACCAAAGAACTCGTCGGCAATTTTGGCAGTTTGGAGCGGAAGTTCTAGGAGAATCTGACCCCTCCATAGACGCTCAAATTATTTATTTAGCCGATCGTATCCTCAAAGATCTCCAGATTAGAGATGAATGTGAACTCAAGATTAGTACCATTGGAAGCAATGAAGATCGAGCCGAATTTTTTGAAGCTCTGGCTAATTTTTATACCGGCAAGGAACGGAGCCTCTCACCTGCCACTAGAGAAAAATTGGAACAAAAAAAATATCTGGAACTTTTACAGCCTCAAAATGAAGATGAAGAGATACTTCTTGGTATGGCGCCCAAAATAACCGATTTCCTTTCTGAAAAATCAAAACTATTTTTTGAAACGGTTCTGTCCTATCTTGATAGTTTTAACATTGACTACACTATTGATTATTCACTTATTCGTCCTATCGATTACTACTCTAATACCGTTTTTGAATTTCGAGAAAAGGATACAAATAATAAAGTACTCGTGGGTGGCCGATATGATAATTTGATCGAAAAAATGGGCGGTAAGTCCAATGGAGCGGTTGGCTTTGCTGCTGGTGTTGATCGAGTGACGCAACTTATGAAAATCCATGGTATTGACATTCCTCATAAAGATTATTTACAGATTTTCTTAGCGGCTACTGGTCCAAATGCCAAAAAGAAAGCCCTGCCGCTCCTCGTTCAACTACGAGAACACGGATTTCATGCCGTTGGGGTCTTAGGACGAACCTCTATGCAGGAACAAATACAAAGAGCCGTTAAATTCAAGGTTCCCTACATGCTTCTCATGGGAGATCTAGAAGTAAAAAAACAACAAATCATTATTCGTGACATGAAGACCGGTAAGCAAACCTGGATCGATCAATCAACGGTTATTAAAGAAATGGATAACCTTTTGGGGATTCCCAAAAAACTAGACACAAGCCACACCATAAAGCTCGATACAACGGAAGATTTCTTAGGCCATAAATAGATAAAGAGACGCTCTACTTTATCAAAAAATACTATAGGAAAGTCTGATAAATCCAGCCGATAAAGAAATTATAGTATTTCTTAGACTGCTTATTTGTTTCATTTAGGCGACATTTATTAATTTATCAGACTTTCCTATATATCAATTATTGAACACAAAGGGGGCGTCATCCTGAATTTATTTCAGGATCTAATCAGGTTGTTAATCGAATGGCTTCGTCGCTAGATTCCGATATTCATCGGAATGACAAGGTGATAGATTTTAAAAAAAATACCTTGAGTATGGATTCTAACACTATTTGGTATAAGGAAAAAATATCATCCCTGTCTTTCAGGAAAGACCTGATCACATTTTTTGTTTTCTGAACTTTTTTTTTATGACGCTTAATTTCTATAACCCTTATAGGAACAAAAAATAAATGAACACAAAAAATAAACACTCATAATATCATGGGAAAAAAGATTTGCACACACCGTGTTTTATCTCTATGGTAGGGAAAGAAAAGCCCATTGGACACGCTTTTAAAAAGCTAACAATGCTTTCCTCAATAATGAATAAAAAAAGTATTCAAAAACAAAACTTAACGTATAAAAATATTACTCAATGGCTAACACAAAAATACTCGCCGGACTCGATATTGGATCTTCCAAAATCCGTGTTATCGTTGGTACTGTAGACGACCAAAAAAATAACATTAATATTATCGGCGTTGGCCTCTCCCCTTCTCACGGTATACGAAAAGGCATGGTCACCGATATTGACGAAGCCACTTCCAATATCACTACAGCTCTAGACGATGCCGAACGAATGGCTGGTGAGCCGATCCATCGTGCTTTTGTCGGTATATCAGGAACCCATATCGAAGCCTATGATTCAAAAGGCGTTATCGCTATCAACGGGCAAAATGCCGAAATAACCGAAGATGATGTTGATCGAGTATTAGAAGCCGCACGAGCCGTTTCCCTACCCGCAAACAGAGAAATCTTAAGAATTATCCCTAAGAGCTTCTCGGTGGATTCCCAAAGAAATGTAAAATACCCTGTCGGCATGACGGGTATTCGATTAGAAGTGGAAGCCCATATTATTACCGCACAAGCCTCGGCTATCAAGAACCTTGATAAGTGCCTTTACCAAACCGGTATTGATACCGAAGAAGTTATTCCTTCAATTTTAGCCTGTGCAGAATCGGTTCTTGACCGAAAACAAAAAGAACTCGGTGTTGTCCTTATCGAGATGGGAGCCACCTCCACAAATGTCGCGGTTTTCGAAGAAGATTCGGTTATCTACTCTTCAATTCTACCTGTAGGGGGTGAACACGTAACCAATGATCTAGCCATTGGACTTCGATGTGCCATCGATACCGCCGAAAAAGTAAAAATCGAATACGGAACCTGCTTACCAGATGAAGTAAATAATCGAGAAGAAATAGATCTTGCCCAAATTTCAAAAACAGATGTTCACGCGGTAAACAAACACCAAGCCGCTAAAATCATTGAAGCTCGGTACCATGAAATTTTTATGATGGTCCGAGATGAACTAACAAAGATTGGACGAGAAGGTATGCTTCCTGGCGGTGCCATTCTCTGTGGTGGGGCGGTAAAAATGGCCGGAACCGTCGATCTCACTCGTGAAACGCTCGCCCTCCCCGCTCAAGTCGGTTTTCCAAAAGACCTCGAAGGCATTATCGATCGAGTTGATGACCCAAGCTTTGCACACCTAACAGGTTTACTTCACTTTGCCAATCGGTATGGATCAGGTGGCTCCTTCCTTGATTTTGATTTCAAAAAAATGTTCGGCAATACGGCCAAATGGCTTAAAAGCTTTTTACCGAGCTAGATACCCCTTAATAACCTTTAAATTTCATTCCTTAAATAACCTCTATTAACCCATGAAAGACCTTTTACAATCAGCGATGCAAAAAACTTCTACCGAAAAAAAAGAAGTTCAAAAAAAATCTAAAATATCGGCTAGTAATGTCCCCGATGTCGCACCTGTAGCGAATATAAAAGTTATTGGTGTTGGTGGTGGCGGATCAACTGCCGTAACCCGAAT